>JAYVBS010000080.1:0-3922 GCA_043750315.1 Chitinophagaceae bacterium | reverse complement strand
TTTAAGTTGAGGATTATCGGTTGGCAAATAAATTGCAAAAGGACGAGAATCGAATAATCTATCTTTTACTTGAAATAAATAACCAGCTTTAATAGTTTGATTAAAGTTAAACTCTGTAAAATTTTTACTAACCTCTCCACCTGCTGTATAGATATAATCACTTAATGAACCAAAATATCTACTACCACTTTTTTGTGAAGTTTTAGATGCTGAAACTAAAAGTAAATATGGTGAATTAGGAACAACAACATTTTGATTGTATTGAATTCTTCTTTGGTCAGGAACATATTGATCTAAAATATTAAAACTACCATACCATTTTATTCGCATTTGTTGTTTTGGCAATTTATGTTCACCTAATAATTGTACATTATAAAATGTGTTGGCTTTAAAAGCAAGTTCTGTTGCTCGTATGTTTTCGCCATTAATTGGGTCATTCTCAAAGTCTTTACCAGTACGTTTTGTAGTATAATTACTGGTACTAACATTAATAATGTTTTTAAGTGATATTTTACTGTTATTGCCTAATTGTAAAGTAAAATTTGCAAGAGCACCCATTAAAACATCTTTAGAATATTTTTGATTATAATAATCGAAATTTAAACTGGCTTGTGTTCCATTAATAGAATAAATTCTGTTATCGTTTTCTAATCTTTTAGGAGAAATGTTATAGTTTAAAGCAAGTACGGCACCCAACTTATTTTTCTTTCCAACATTTTTTGTAAAGCCACCAGATATTTGAAAACTTTTACTCACTAAATCAACATATTGATTATTTGTAGTTTCAGTTGACCATATATTTTTAAAAGTTTTGCCATATTCAGTTTTCTGAGTTTGGTCTAAATTGCTAAATGTATTTTTTAATGGCACAGCATTAGGTATAGCTCTTGTTCCATCATCAAAACCTAAGAAATCATATTTACCACCTTCATAACTATAAAAATCTTTACCTACAGTTTGTGTATTAAAACCTGTAGAAAATTGAATGTTGAAGAAATTTTTTGCTGGAATATCTTTTGTATTTACTTGTACTAAACCACCAGCCCACTCACCTGGTAATTCTGGTACAAATGCTTTATTGATAATGATGTTATCAATAATTGCTGAAGGAAAAATATCGAAAGAAAATGTTTTTCTATCAGGTTCTGTACTACCTAACATCACACCATTTAGCATGGCTATATTGTATCTATCAGCCAATCCTCTTACTACTAAGTATTTTCCTTCTTGAACAGAAGTACCAGGAACCCTTTTTAAAACTTCTCCAGTATTTTTATCTGGAGATCTGCGTATAGCTTCTGCAGAAACAACTTGAGCAACGGTATTGGTATTTTTTTGAAAACTTATTAAGGCATTAATAGATTCTTTTCTTGAAGATGAAGCGGTAACAACAACATCATCTAAAACTTTAGATTTATTTTGTAATAAAATATTTACTTCATTTATTTTTCCTTCAAAAACTTCAACATCTGTAATTTTTTTTGAATTAAATCCAATGGCTATAATTTCTATTACATATTTTTTTCCTGTTTGTAAAGAAATGGTAAAGTCTCCATCAATATTAGTTACTGTTCCAGATTTACTTGCTATTATTTTAACAGAAGCACCAACTATTGGTTCATTATTTTCATTGACAATTTTACCTGTTAATTTAGCTACCTGCTGTGCTTGTAATTGAATAAAGAAGAAGGAAGTAATAAATAGAAATAGAAATTTTTTCACTGTTTGTTATTTTCAGTGCAAAAATCTATGTGCTATATTACCTTAATGTTACCTCAAGGTTAATTAAAATTAACATGAGAAGAACAATAAATGTAAAATAGTTATTTTGATAATTAGTCTTGACTAGTTTTTCTTCTTTGCAATTCTTTTTTTATTAAGCCTAATTCTCTTCCTGTTTGTTCACCAACACTGCTATTCTCTTCAGCCCTTCTCATTAAGTAAGGAACTACATCGTTTATTGGACCAAAAGGCAAATACTTGCTTACACTACAACCTGCAGCAGCAAGGTTAAATGTAATATTATCACTCATGCCATATAATTGAGAAAAATGAATATGAGGATGATTTAAAGGGATATTTTTTTCTTGCATTAACTTAAATGCATACATATTGCTTTCTTCATTATGAGTTGCAATAATGCTTGCTAAAGAATCTATATTACTAATACAATAAGCAGTTGCATCATCAAAATCTTTATCTGTACTTTTTTTATCAGGTTGAATAGGGTTTATATAACCTTTCTCTTTTGCTCTTGCTCTTTCTTTTTCCATATAAGCACCACGAACCAATTTCATTCCTAATATAAAATTATTTTCTTTTGCTATTCTATGAGAAAGTTTAAAAAAATCTAATCTATCATGCCTATATAACTGAATGGTATTATAAACAACAGCTTTTGTTTTATTAAAGTTTTGCATTAATTCCATAACTAAACGATCAACAGGATCTTGAATCCAAGTTTCTTCTGCATCAATTAATACCCCAACATTTTTTTGGCTAGCCACATCACATATATGAAATAATCTATCTTTTACTCTTTCCCATTCTGCATTTTCCATTTCATTATCATGAATACCACTTCTTAAACGCGGGGCTTCATTTAAAGTTTCAAGGAGTTTAAAACGAGCTAACCCTGTAACTTTTATACTCATAAAAGGAATGTTAGATTGTGTTGCTGCATAATTAATAACATCAATAAATTGTTGCGTTGCTTTATCAAAATTTTCTTCGCCTTCTTTGCCCTCTACACCATAATCTAAAATTACTTTAACCTGATACTCATTTAAAACATCTGCAACTCTTACAGTTTCTTGTAAGGTTTCACCACCAACAAACTGTTTAAAAATGGTACTACGAACAATGCCATTTATGGGCAATTTCATTTTTAAAAATAAAGGTGTAAGTTTAGTAGCTAGTGGAACAAAAAATGGATAACGCATGGTGGCAAATAAAAATTTAGCCATCTTAAGATCCTTGGTATTTTTATATGCAAAGGCATTTTTTGTATTTTCAAACGAGAGATTCATAGAAGTATTCTTTATTGAGCAAATATCGTAAGAGGTATTTAGATAATGAAATAAAAACTAATGATTTAAGTTAGTTCATCAAAAAGGGTTGCTAAAAATAGCAACTCTTTTTTAACATGTAATTTTATGCTAAAAATAGCTGCCTCTCTTTTAATTAACTTTGTTTAATAAATATATGCTAACTAAACCAAAACTCATTTCCTCACAACACATAAATTCACAACTTTGGGATGATTGTATAATACAACATAAAGCACACATTTATTTGAAATACAAATACTTAAATGCAATGAGTGCCAATTGGGTGGGTTTGGTTTTAGATAATTATTCTGGAATAATGCCTATTTGCTTTAAACAAAAATTTGGTATTAGGTATAGTTACACTCCAGCTTTTATACAACAATTAGGTTGGGTAGGCGAGCCAATAGAAATTGAGATTTTAGAAAAAACGATTTACGATTTTGTTCAATATGGAGATTTTATGTTTAACTATCAACATAAATTTTCATTACCCAAGTTGCAAGAAAAAACCAATTTAATCATTCCTCTACATACATCTTACGAAAATATTTATAGCAACTATTCATCCGATTTAAAACAAAATTTAAAAAAAGCAGCCAAAGAAAATTTAGTGTATTTGTCCTCGAACGAAATTCCACAAGCCATAAGTACTTACAAAAATTTTTATGCAGATAGATTAGTAAAAACTACACAACAAGATTTTGATCATTTTTTAAATCTCTGTTTACAACTCAACGAAACAGAAAATTGTTTGGTAAGAAAAGTACTCAACAACAACAATGAATTATTGGCTATTGCATTGTTATTAAAAGATGATTTTCGAATTTACAATATTGCCAATTCAACTACTGAACTAGGTAGAAAAACTGCTG
>JAYVBS010000079.1:0-3944 GCA_043750315.1 Chitinophagaceae bacterium | reverse complement strand
AAAATTTGATGGCTTTTTAACTGTTTATATGGAAGGTAAAGATGATGAAGATGATGAAGAAAATGAAAGTATGCTTCCACCTTTACAAGTGAATCAATCACTAACTTTCAAGCAAATGAATGCCACTGAAAAATTCACTAAAGCAGCTGCAAGATATACAGAAGCATCTTTGGTAAAAAAGATGGAAGAATTAGGTATTGGCAGACCATCTACTTATGCACCAACCATTTCAACAATTGTAAAAAGAAATTATGTTGAAAAAAGAGATAAAGAAGGTATAAAACGAGATGTTAGAATTTTAACTTTAACTGCATCGCAACAAATACAAAAACAAACCATTCAAGAAAATACAGGAGCAGAAAAAAGTAAACTTTTTCCTACAGATCTAGGCAATGTTGTTACCGATTTTTTAAAACAACATTTCGAAAATGTAATGAACTACAGTTTTACAGCTCAAATAGAACAAGAATTTGATGAAATTAGTGAAGGTAAAAGAGTTTGGCACAAAATGATTGATGGTTTTTATAAACCCTTTCATGTGGATATCGAACATACATTAGAAAATGCTGAAAGAGCAAGTGGTGAAAGAGAATTGGGCTATGATCCTGAATCAAATAAAAAAATTATAGCACGTATGGGACGCTTTGGACCCATGGTTCAAATTGGTGATTCTGCTGATGAAGAAGAAAAACCTCGATTTGCTAAACTAAAAGCTGGTCAAAGTATTGAAACCATTACACTAGAAGAGTCTTTAGAATTATTTAAACTGCCAAAAACTGTTGGAGAATATAATAATCAAGAATTAAGTGTGAATTTGGGAAGATTTGGACCCTATATTAAATATGGAGATCAATTTGTTTCTATTCCAAAAGGTCTAGATATTAATGAAGTAGATTTAACTAGGGCTATTGAATTAATTGAACAAAAAGAACATGCTGACGCACCAGTTGCAACTTACAAAGAATTACCTGTTACTAAAGGTAAAGGACGTTTTGGTCCTTTTATTAAATGGAATGATATGTATATCAATATTCCAAGAGCATACAATTTTGATCACCTTACTCAAAAAGATGTAAATGAATTAATTGAAAAGAAGCTTGAAAAAGAAGCAAATAGATACATTCAACAATGGGCTGATGAAAAAATATCTATTGAAAATGGTAGATGGGGAGCTTTTATAAAATTTGGGAAAAACATGTTGAAGCTTACTAAAAAAGCTGATGGTACTAAACATACTGCTGAAGAATTAACTATAGTTAGTTTAGATGAAGTGAAGAAAATGATTGAAGAACAAATGCCAGATGCTTTTAAAAAGAAAGCAGCAGTCAAGAAAAAAGCAGTCAAGAAATCGAGTAAGAAGAAATAAAATAATCTATCACTTAATTATGCAAGTGAAATGAAAGCATTGTTTATAAGTCCAATGATTCCCTCATTTGATTTGAAAATTACAGGGGATTTTTTTAAAAACATATTAGGCTTTGCTCCTGTTATGGAAAATAAAGATTATGCAATTTATATTAAGGATAATCTTACAATACACATTTTGACAGCAGGTGAAGATATTGGACAAATGGAATTTTATATGGAGGTTACAAATATTGATGAACTTTGGAATTTAATAAAAGACAAAATGAATGGTCTTAAACATCGTGAACCATTTAATCAAATTTATGGAATGAGAGAAATTCACATTGAAATTCCAAAAACAAAAGCACTATTATTTATAGGACAAGAATTGAAGCTATAAAAGAAATTTATTGTTTAAATAATCAAAATCAAATAAAAAAGAGTCTCAAATTTGGACTCTTTTTTTATTATTCATCTTGAGTAATCAAGATTTAATTAAATACCATCACTAACTATTTCTTCAACACATTTGCCATTGTAATTCCAATATCTGCAGGACTTGCAACTACGTGAATCCCACATTCACTCATGATTTTCATTTTAGCAGCAGCTGTGTCATCTGCACCACCAACAATTGCACCAGCATGACCCATTCTACGACCTGGAGGGGCTGTTTGACCAGCAATAAATCCAACTACAGGTTTTTTAAGATTATCTTTTATCCATCTTGCAGCATCAGCTTCCATGCTACCACCAATTTCACCTATCATAACAATACCATCAGTTTCATCATCTTCCATTAATAACTTCACTGCTTCTAGAGTTGGTGTACCAATAATTGGATCACCACCAATTCCAATTGCAGTTGAAACTCCTAATCCAGCTTTTACAACTTGATCTGCAGCTTCATAAGTTAAAGTTCCACTTTTACTCACAATACCAATTCTTCCTTTTTTGAAAATAAAGCCAGGCATAATACCAACTTTTGCTTCATCTGAAGTGATAACACCAGGACAATTTGGACCTATTAAACGAGTATTTTTATCAACTAAATAATTCTTAACTTTTACCATATCCTGAATAGGAATTCCTTCAGTGATACAAACCACTAAAGCAATACCTGCTTCTGCAGCTTCCATAATTGCATCAGATGCAAAAGCTGGAGGTACAAAAATGATACTTACATTGGCTCCTGTATTTTTAATTGCATCAACTACTGTATTAAAAACTGGTCTGTCTAAATGAGAAGTTCCACCTTTACCTGGAGTTACTCCACCAACTACTTGTGTTCCATACTCTATCATTTGTGTTGCATGAAAAGTTCCTTCAGTTCCAGTAAATCCTTGAACGATAACTTTTGAATCTTTATTAACTAGTACAGCCATATTTTTTAAAATTGATGCAAAAGTAAGGGTTTGCAATTGTTTATTTTGTTTAAAAACTAATACTTTAAATTCTTTAATCGTGGAATTTTTAACCATGTAAAAGTTACTACACCTATAGTAACCAATCCACCAAAAATAACTGATGCAACATTGCCCATATAACGTGCAGCAACGCCACTTTCAAACTGTCCAAGTTCATTACTACTATTCACAAACATGCTACTAATGCTCATTACTCTACCACGCATTTCATCTGGAGTTTTTAATTGTGTGATGGTTCCTCTAACTACAACACTTACACCATCTAATATACCACTAAATAATAATGCTATAAATGACAACCAAAAAACTTTGGATATTGCAAAAACTATCATACATAAACCAAAACCACCTACAGCAAATAATAATTTTTTACCTTGATTTGTTTTTAGAGGAAATTTTATAATGGTAACAATACAAATAATAGCACCTAAATCTGTTGCTGCATTTAACCAACCAAAACCAATCGGTCCAACATGTAAAATATCTTTAGCAAAAACAGGAATTAAGGCCACAGCCCCACCAAATAAAACTGCAAATAAATCTAAACTTAAAGCTCCTAACAGTTCTTTTGTTCTATATACATATTTTAAACCTTCAGAAATATTATCCCATGAATTATCGTGCCTTTTTCCTTGAATAGCAGGATGTGGCTTAATTAAAAACATAAAATAAAAACCGGCAATCACTAATAAAACAATCACTAAAAGAGCACCTTCAATACCAAAACCAGCAATTAGAAACCCTACTAAAGCATGACCAAAAACTGAGGCTGACAACCATGCTCCTTGACTCCAACTAATGCCATTTGGTAAAGTTTCTTTTGGAACTATGATGGCTACTAAGGTTGCAAAACTTGGGCCCGTAAAAGACCTGAATATTCCGGTAAAGAAAATGATAACATAAATTGAATTGATGACAAATTGTTTTGAAAACAAATGCCCTGTTGATTTCATAGATAAAACAAATAATAAAATAGCAGAAAGCAGATAGAAACCAACACCAGTAAGTAACAACTTTCTTTTTTCTGAAATATCAATTTTATACCCAGCGTGTAAAGAAAGTGATACTGCTGGTATTACTTCGGCTAAGCCAATTAAACCAATAGCTAAAGGGTTTCCAGTTAATTCATACATCCAATATCCAACCAGTGCACCCATCATTCTTAAAGCC
>JAYVBS010000078.1:0-3956 GCA_043750315.1 Chitinophagaceae bacterium | reverse complement strand
GATAAAATTAATTTTATTGCAGAATTAAATGCAACCACTCCAACAGCAATGGTAGGTGATGGCATAAATGATGCACCTGCATTAGCAAAAGCAAGTTTAGGCATTTCACTTGCACAAGCTAGTCAGCTTGCCATTCAATCTGCTCAAGTAGTTTTAATGAGAAACGGTTTAAATAAATTACCTTTTGCTATGGGAATTGGCAAACACACGTATATTACCATTCAAGAAAATTTATTTTGGGCATTAATTTATAATGTAATTGCTATACCTATTGCAGCAGTTGGATTATTAGGAAAATATGGGCCAACTTATGGAGCTTTAATTATGGGCTTAAGTGATGTGGTATTGGCAATAAATAGTATAAAATTGAGATATAAAAAAGTATACTAATATTTTTTATACAAAACCCTTTTCTAATAAATATTCTGCTATTTGTATTGCATTGGTGGCAGCACCTTTTCTAAGATTATCGCTAACAATCCACATGTTTAAAGTATTTGGTTGTGTTTCGTCTCTTCTTAATCTTCCTACAAATACTGCATCTTTTTCATGTGCATTCATTGGCATAGGATATACAAAATTGGCAGTATCGTCTTCAACAATAATTCCAGGTGCTTGTGCTAAAATATTTTTTAGTTCTGTTATTTCAAAATCATTTTCAAATTCAACATTCACACTTTCACTATGGCCACCCATAACAGGAATACGAACAGTTGTAGCGGTAACTTTAATATTATCATCACCCATTATTTTACAAGTTTCCAACATCATTTTCATTTCTTCTTTAGTATAGCCGTTTTCTAAAAAAATATCAATCTGTGGAATTACATTTAAATCTATTTTATACTTGTAAGCCATGTCGCCATCAATTCCATTTCTTTCATTCATTAATTGATCCACTGCTTTTTTCCCTGTACCAGTAACACTTTGATAAGTACTAACCACCACTCTTTTAATATTATATTTTTTATGTAATGGTTGTAATGCCACTACCATTTGAATGGTTGAACAATTTGGATTTGCTATGATAAAATCTGCAGCAGTTAAAACATTGGCATTAACTTCTGGTACTACTAATTTTTTTGTAGTATCCATTCTCCAAGCAGATGAATTATCTATGACTCTTATGCCTGCATCTGCAAATTTTGGAGCCCATTCTAATGATGTGGTTCCCCCTGCTGAAAATATTGCTATTGTTGGTTTTGCAGCAATTCCATCTAACATACTTACAACTTTATATCCCTTTCCTTTAAAGAATATTTCTTTTCCCACACTTTTTTCACTTGCAACTGGAATAATTTCTGAAACAGGAAAATTTCTTTCTGCTAAAACTTGCAACATTTTACTGCCTACTAAACCTGTGGCTCCAACAACGGCTACTTTCATTTGCTTATATAAAGTTTACACAAATATAAATCCTCAAATGATTAAGGAGTAAATAAAACATAGAATATCTTAATTACTTTAACAAGTGTAAAATCTATTAAAACTAACAACCATTATCTTTGAAAAGCTAAATTTAAAAAAATGCTTCGTACAAAAATTGCAGGTATTGGAAAATATGTTCCAGAAAACATTGTAACCAATAACGATTTACTAAAGTACATGGACACTTCAGATGAATGGATACAAGAAAGAACAGGAATTAAAGAAAGACGTTATGCCCATAGAACTGATGAAACCACAACAACTATGGGTATTGAAGCAGCGAAAATAGCAATTGAAAGGGCTGGCATTACACCTCAAGATATTGACTTTATTATTTTTGCTACAATTTGTCCTGATTATTATTTTCCAGGATGTGGTGTGTTATTACAACGAGCCATGAAGATGAATGAAATTGGTGCTTTGGATGTAAGAAATCAGTGCAGTGGTTTTGTTTATGGTTTAAGTATTGCAGATCAATTCATCAAAACTGGAATGTATAAAAATATTCTATTAGTGGGAAGTGAAAAACATTCTTTTGGTTTAGATTTTACTACACGTGGTAGAAATGTAAGTGTAATTTTTGGAGATGGGGCAGGTGCAGTTGTTTTGCAACCTACCAGCAACGAAAATCAAGGTATATTAAGTACACACTTACATAGTGATGGAAATGATGCCGAAGTTTTGGCAATGTATAATCCTGGAACACATGCAAACTATTGGAAAGAAAACTTATCGAGTTATAAAGAAGCAGAAATAGGCGAAATGTTTATGACGCATGAAATGATTGATAATGCTGAAAACTATCCAACCATGGAAGGACAAATAGTTTTTAAAAAAGCTGTGGTTAAATTTCCAGAGGTGATACAAGAAGCTTTAGCAAAAAACAACTTTGCCACAACTGATCTTGATTTATTAATACCGCATCAAGCTAATTTAAGAATTGCTCAGTTTGTTCAACAAAAATTAAAATTAACTGACGATCAAGTGTTTAATAATATTCAGAAATATGGAAATACAACTGCAGCAAGCATTCCAATAGCATTGTGTGAAGCTTTTGAATTGGGTAAAGTAAAAGAAGGTGATTTAATTTGCTTAGCTGCCTTTGGTAGTGGTTTTACATGGGGCAGTGCATTGTTAAGATGGTAAGAAATTAGTTTATATTTTATTGATGAATTTAAGAATGGAAAGAAAAATTATTTATTTAATTAACCCTAAATCTGGCACAAAGAAAAAAGATCTCATTCAAAAACAGATTGAAATAATTACCAAAAAAAAAGGTATCACCTTTGAATTTTTATCTACAAATGCAGAAGGAAATTATACTTTTATTAAAGATAAAATTGAAGAAGAAAACTTTACTGATGTTGTAATTATTGGTGGAGATGGAACAGTAAATAAAGTTATTAGTGCATTAAGATTTTGCAATGTAAATTTTGGAATAGTTCCTATTGGTTCTGGAAATGGATTAGCAAGAGCTGCTAACATTCCAGTGAAAATTAAATCATCTATTGAGCTTATATTTAATGGCACAGCAAAATTGATTGACGGATTTTTAGTGAACAATCAATTTGCTTGTATGCTTAGTGGTGTTGGATTTGATGCTAAAGTGGCATATGATTTTTCTATAAAAGCATCACGAGGTTTATTTACCTATACACAACAAAGCATTATCAATTTTTTTAAAGCTCAGCCTTATCAATTCGAAGTGAGTTTAAATGGTTTCGATTTTTTTGTAGATGCTTTTTTTATCAGTGTTGCCAATAGCAATCAGTTTGGAAACAATTTCACCATTGCACCTCAAGCTAGTTTGAATGATGGTTTGTTAGATGTTGTTATTGTACAAAAGATGAATAAAGCAAAATTGCCATTTGCTATTCTTCAGCAAATGAGAGGCAATAATAAACTGCAAGATTTAGTTGAAAATATGAGCAAGAAAAATATATTATATTTTCAAACACCAACTATAACTATCAAAAACCTAAAACTTGCTCCTTTGCATATAGATGGTGAGCCTACTGATACTGAAGCTGTAATAAAATTTGAAATAATAAAAGACTGTTTTAACTTAATTTATTAAATATTTCTTACCATATTTGTTAGCTTAACTAATTGATGAGAAATTTTATTCTTACCGTATTTATTACACTTTTATTTGGCAATACATTGTATGCACAACAAACTAATTTTATTATTGGTACCGTAACAAATGAATTTACAAAAGAGAATGTTCCTTTTGCAAGTATTTATTGGAAAGCAGCTGGCTTTGGGGTTATTTCAGATAGCATTGGTTATTTTAAAATAAAAAAATCTCATCAAAAAATTGATACCCTTATTGTTTCTTATATAGGCTTCGAAGACCAACATTATATTTTTGAGAATGACAAAACCTACGATACTTTATCGTTAGCACTAAAAACAGTTAAAATTACTGGCGAAGTTGTAATGAAATCAAAATCGAACCGAGGTTTAAGATTTTGGAAAAACATTGTTGCCCATAAAGTTGAAAATAATCCATACAAGTATAACAA
>JAYVBS010000077.1:0-3963 GCA_043750315.1 Chitinophagaceae bacterium | reverse complement strand
AAAAATGGTAATTTTTTTTCTCTTGCATATTTCACTGCAATTATTTTTCCATCAATTCCTCTTAGTCCAAACCCTGGAGCAACAAGCAATCCATCTAATCCTTTTAATTTTTCTTCAACATTTTGTTCATTAATAAATTCACTGTGAATATTCACAACTTGAACTTTAGCCTCATTTATAGCACCTGCATGAATAAAGCTTTCTAAAATACTTTTATAAGCATCTTGTAACTCAACATATTTACCAATTAAGCCAATAGTAACTTTTGTTTTAGGATATTTAAGTTTATCTAAAAAAGATTTCCAATATTCTAAATCAGGTTCAGGAAAAACTGAAATGCCTAATTTCTTCATGCAAATCACATCTAACCTTTCTCGTAACATTAATAATGGCACCTCATAAATAGTATTGGCATCTATTGCCTCAATAACTGCTTCTGGTTTTACATTACAGAATAATGCAATTTTATTTTTTATTTCGTTACCTAATATTTCTTCAGTTCTACAAACTATAATATCAGGATGTACACCTGTTTCACTCAACATTTTTACACTATGTTGTGTTGGTTTTGTTTTTAATTCTTTTGCAGCTTTTAAATAAGGAATTAGTGTTAAATGAATTACTACAACATCCTCATCTGGCAGTTGCCATTGAATCTGACGAACAGTTTCAATAAAAGGTAAACTTTCAATATCACCAACAGTTCCACCAATTTCAGTTAAAATAATATCATAATCTCCAGTATCGCCCAACAAGAACATTCTTCTTTTTATTTCATCGGTAATATGTGGAACAACTTGAACAGTTTTACCTAAAAAATCTCCTGCTCTTTCTTTATTAATAACAGTTTGATAAATTCTTCCTGTAGTTACATTATTTAATTGCGTTGTATTAATGCTTAAAAAACGTTCGTAATGTCCTAAATCTAAATCAGTTTCAGCACCATCTTCAGTTACAAAACATTCACCATGTTCGTATGGGTTTAATGTTCCTGGATCAACATTAATATAAGGGTCAAATTTTTGTATGGTAACTCTAAAACCTCTTGCCTGTAAGAGTTTTGCTAAACTAGCAGCAATAATGCCTTTACCTAAACTGCTTGTAACACCACCTGTAACAAAAATATATTTAGCCATAACTTACCCAAAGGGAGTTTTATTGTTTAAAATTAAAAGTAATGACCAATAAATTCTGAAGAGAAATGGATGAAAATATCCTAGTGGTCGTGCAAACTTACAAGTAAAAAATAAATATTAAAACTTTTTATACTTTGTTTTTTTAAGAACTTTTTGTTTCAGTTGTAGCATTCCAATTTTTATCGTATTTAACAAACCAACTTAACCATAATGTTCTAGATAAACGCATTAAAAAAGGTTGCATGAGTATTAAACCAACAATAGCGGTGCCCATGCACCAGAAAACTCGATTATCATTAATTGAAAATCCTATTAATAAATACCAAGCCATAAAAAAAACACCTACAAGTGCTACTGATATAGTATAACTAACATAGCCAGTGCCATAATAAAAGCCTGGTTCAATTTCTGTTTTTTGGTTACAAACAGGGCAAAACTCGTTCATCTCTAAAGTATTTTTTAAGTCGTAAGCACTTTTAGTTTTAAATAAATCGCCATTTCTACAACGAGGGCATTTATTCTTGATAACACTTGAAAAATATTGGAAATTTAAATTACTCATAGAGCTGCAAAGAAAGGCTTATTTATAGTAAAGCATTTGTGAGATAAGTTACATTTATTAAAAAAGTTTATCTAACTCTTATCTTCGTTAAAATTTATTAATTGATATGTTACAAGTAAGTGTAATAAAGAGTAATCCTGAATTTATAAAAGAGCGTTTAGTAGTTAAACATTTTAAGAATCTTGATTTGGTAGATGAAATTATTATTTTGGATGATGAAAGAAAAAAAACTCAATTAGATTTTGATACAACTCAAGCTAAAATAAATGCTGCTTCAAAAGAAATTGGAAAGTTGATGGCCACTGGAAATAAAGAAGAAGCTGAAAAATTAAAGTTGGAAGTTGGAAGTTTGAAGTTAGATGTTGGGAAGTATAATGAAAACTTAATAGAGATTGAGAAAAAGCTAAATGATGCATTGGTTCAATTACCCAATCTTCCTTCAGAAAAAGTTCCATTAGGCAAAACTCCTGAAGAAAATGTAAATGTTAAAGAAGGGGGAGCAAAACCTCAATTGTCTGCAAATGCTTTACCACATTGGGATTTGATTAAGAATTATAATTTGGTAGATTTTGAAACAGGTGCAAAAATTACTGGTAGTGGTTTTCCTTTGTATAAAGGACAAGGGGCAAAATTTCAACGAGCACTTTCTCAATATTTTTTAGATTTTAATACAGCTGCTGGATACACAGAAATTATTCCACCATTTTTGGTTAATGAAGCTAGTGCTTATGGTACTGGGCAATTACCAGATAAAGAAGGACAAATGTATCATGCAACTACAGATAATTTTTATTTAATACCAACAGCTGAAGTTCCAGTAACAAATATTTATAGAGATACTATTATTAAGAAGGAAGAACTGCCTATAAAAATGACTGCTTACTCACCTTGCTTTAGAAGAGAAGCAGGAAGCTTTGGTTCAGATGTTAGAGGATTAAACAGAGTACATCAATTTGAAAAAGTTGAAATCATTCAAATTGTTGAACCAGAAAAAAGTTATGAAGTGTTAGATGAAATGGTTGCACATGTTGAAAAATTGATTCAATCTTTAGAGTTGCCTTATAGAATTTTAGCTTTATGTGGAGGTGATATGAGTTTTGCATCTGCTCTTACTTACGATTTTGAAGTATATAGTGCAGCTCAACAAAAATGGTTAGAAGTAAGTAGTGTAAGCAATTTCGAAGCATTTCAAACCAACAGAATGAAATGCAGATTTAAAAATGCTGAAGGTAAAATGCAATTTGCACATTCATTAAATGGAAGTTCATTGGCATTGCCAAGAATTTATGCTGCATTAATTGAAAATAATCAAACGGAAGATGGAATACTTATTCCTAAAGCTTTACAGCCATATTTTGGCAAAGAGAAAATTACAAAATAAAAATTAATCGTAAGCAACTTTCACTAAAAATAATCCATGTGCTGGTGCATCGAAAAAAGCATTAGCACTATTTTTTTGTTCAATAAGTTGTTGAAATTCATCAATGGTTAATTGTCCTCTTCCAACTTTAAGCATAGTTGCAACTAAGGCCCTTACCATACCTCTTAAAAAACGATTCGATTGTACATTATATACTAAGCAATCATCTTCTTTTATCCAAGAAGATTTTGAAATTGAACAATTAAAATTATTTACTTGAGTATGTTTTTTTGAAAAGGCTGAAAAGTCTTGATGATATAAAAGTATAGCAGCTGCTTGCTGCAGCAACTCAACATTTAAAGTATATGGAAAGAAATAAGCCCTATCCTTTAAAAAAGGATTTTTTGTTTGATAAATAAAATATTTGTATTCACGATAGTTTGCATCAAATCTGCAATGGGCATCATCTTTCACTTGATATAAATCAATGAGGACAATATCTTCAGAAAGTAGAGCATTTAAATTATAAATATGTTTTTGTTCAATTTCAACATCAGTATCGAAATGAAAAAAATTTTCTAATGCATGAACCCCAGCATCAGTTCTTGATGAGCCTGTTAAACTTATTTTTTCTTTGTAAAATATTTCTAGTACTTTTTCAATTTCAGATTGAACAGTGATGGCATTTTGTTGAATTTGAAAACCATTATAAGCAGTGCCCTTATAGGATAGTTTTAAAAAATATCGAGACATGCCTATGGTTTTATCAATTCACTAAATTCTTGCTTCATACTTTCATCTTTAATTTCATTTCCTAGGTAATGAAAATTCCTAATATCTGCAATACTGCTAATTGCAATTTTAAAGAACTCTAATTTAGCTTTATCATATAAAAACAAAACAGC
>JAYVBS010000076.1:0-3968 GCA_043750315.1 Chitinophagaceae bacterium | reverse complement strand
AAGACCAAAATTTTTTGCTTTAATAAAGGTTGGAGGAATTCTCATGAATATTATTGCTATTTATTTTTTCTTAAGTGTTTGTCCAAATTGGATAAAAGAAAATCCAAATCATTGGTGTAGTAATTTTTATAGAACAGATTGGGCTGTGGGTTATGTTTTACTAGCTAATTTGATTCAATCGTTTTTTACATTATTATTTTTGAGCAAACAATTTTTAGGATTTACGTTTAAGTTTGAAACAAACCTTTGGAAAGAAGTTTTATTATATAGTTTGCCATTAGTTATTGCTGGATTTGCTGGCATGATTAATGAAACTTTCGATAGAATTATGTTAGGTTGGTGGGCTCCTGTAAGCAATGCAACAGAAGCTAAAGCTCAAGTTGGTATATATTCTGCATGTTATAAACTTTCTATATTAATCACTTTGGCTGTGCAAGCATTTAGAATGGGAGCAGAACCTTTTTTCTTTAAACAAGCTAGTGAACAAGATGCTCCAAAGACTTATGCAAGAGTGATGAAGTTTTTTGTAATTACACTTTGTATTATGTTTTTAATGGTGGCACTTTACTTAAACATTTGGAAAGAATTTATTCGAAACCCAAATATGTACGTTGGCTTGAAAGTAGTTCCTATATTGCTTTTGGCTAATATGTTCTTGGGTATTTATTACAACTTAAGTGTATGGTATAAACTTGCACATAGAACTATGGCAGGTGCATGGATAACACTTTTTGGTGCAGCAATTACATTAGCTATAAATTATTTTTTAATACCATATTTTGGATATATGGCATGTGCTTGGGCAACATTTTTTTGTTATGGTACAATGATGGTATTGAGTTATATCTGGGGACAAAAACATTATCCAATACCCTACGCAACAAAAAAATTAATTGCATATATAGTGTTAGTAGTAATCATGTTTTTTATTCAACAAGGCATCATAAAAATTTATACTAATTTCTGGTTTGAAATAAGTGTTTCAACATTTTTCTTAATTACTTTCTTATGGTTTATTGCTTATGTTGAGAAAAAAGAAATAAGTAGTTTCAAAAAAAAAGATTGAAATAAATGAAGCTTAGTAATGAACTAATTTTTGAATACTTTCTGCTAATCTACTTTTAGCTAAAAAATTTTTTTCTAGTTCTGCATTAAATGGTATTGGTGTATTTAAACTAGCACATCGCATTACAGGAGCATCTAATTTTTCGAAACAATTTTCGGTAATCCATGCACTAATTTCTCCAGCAATTCCACCAAACATCGTGTCTTCATGTAATAACAAAACTTTGCCTGTTTTTTCAACAGCAGTTTTTATAGAATCATAGTCTAATGGCAACAAAGTTCTTAAATCAATTATTTCAATACTTGTTTCAATATTTGTTTTAGCATAATCTAAAGCCCAATGAACACCAGCCCCATATGTAATAATGGTAATATCATCTCCTTCATTTATAACTTTTGCTTTGCCAATTTCAACTTCATAATATTCTAAAGGCACTTGGCCTGTAATACTTCTATACAAAGCTTTATGTTCAAAATATAATACAGGATTTGGATTATTAATAGCTGCAATCATCAATCCTTTTGCATCAAAAGGATTACTTGGATAAACAATAATTAAACCAGGAATATGTGTAAACCAAGCTTCATTACTTTGGCTATGAAAAGGACCAGCACCAACTCCAGCACCTGTTGGCATTCGAACAACAACATCAGCATTTACTCCCCAGCGATAATGAATTTTTGCAAGATTATTTACAATTTGATTAAATGCACAGGTAACGAAATCTGCAAATTGCATTTCAACAACAGATTTAATTCCTTCTAAACTCAAACCTAATGCGGCACCAACAATTGCACTTTCACATATTGGCGTATTTCTTACTCTTTCTTTACCAAACAAACTTACAAAGCCATCAGTAATTTTAAAAGCACCACCATATTCTGCAATATCCTGGCCCATTAAAACTAAATCTCTATGCTGTTGCATAGATTGCAATAACCCTTCTTTTATAGCATCTATAAATCTTTTTTCAACTGTATCTTCTAAATTATTTTGAGGTATAACTATATTTTTCCAAGCTGCATAAACTGCATTTAATTCAATTGTTGAATCAACTTTTATATTTTCTGCTCGGTAAGCAACTTGTAATTCAAATTCAATTAAGTCTTTTATATTATTTCTAATGTCTGCAACTTCCATTTCAGAAATAATATTTTCACTAATAATAAACTGTTCAAAGTTTTTTACAGGATCTTTTCTTCCCCATTCTTCAAATAATTCTTTAGGTACATATTTAGTTCCACTTGCTTCTTCATGACCTCGCATTCTAAATGTTGTACATTCAATTAATATTGGTTTTTGATTTTGAATACAATATTCTCTGGCTTGCTTTATGGTATGAAAAACTTCTAAAATATTATTACCATCAATCTTTAAACCTTTCATGCCATAACCAATAGCTTTATCTACAATGTTTTCACAGCGATATTGTTCATTTGTTGGAGTGCTTAAACCATATCCATTATTTTCTACCAAAAAAATTACTGGCAAATCCCATACAGCAGCAACATTCAAAGCTTCATGAAAATCACCTTCACTTGTTCCACCATCACCACTAAAAGCTAAAGAAACTCTTTTATCATCTTTTAATTTTGATGCAAGAGAAACGCCATCTGCAATAGCTAATTGTGGCCCAAGATGAGAAATCATACCACAGATATAATATTCTTTACTACCAAAATGAAAGCTTCTTTCTCGTCCATTACTAAAGCCTTCTTTATTGCCTTGCCATTGCATAAATAATTTATGCAATGGAATTTGCCGACTTGTAAACACACCTAAGTTTCTATGCAAAGGCATAATCCATTCATTAGGTTGTAATGCAACAGTTGCACCAACTGCAATGGCTTCCTGGCCTATTCCACTAAACCACTTACTAATTTTTCCTTGTCTTAATAACACCAACATTTTCTCTTCAATCATTCTAGGAAAAAGAATTTGTTTGTAGAGATGAATTAAACCTTCTGGAGAAAAATTCTTTTTATAATTATCGAAATGAATAGCACTCATAATTCGTGTTTGCCAAGCGAAAATAAAGTAATGTAGTTGTATTTTAATTTAAAACAAATAACCCCGCGAAAGCGAGGTTATTTTGAATTTTAAAAACGGAGTGAAATATTTGGAACTATTTTTTTATTTGAGCTAATTCTTTTTTAGTTTGATCTAAATCTTTTCTAATTTCAATTAAGTAAAGTGTTAATTCTTCTACTTTCTTTAATAGTAATCCATTCATTTTGCCTAAGTCTAAACCATTTGTCATTACCTCGTTAGTAGTTGGCATATCTGGTAAATGTTTATTAATTTCCAAATATTTTTCTAAATCTGTTAAGGGCATTAATTTATAATCGGCATTAAAAACATGATCGAACCAATCTTCAGAATTCTTAATAGCTACTTTAACTTTTTCAGTTAAAATTCCCTCTTCAACATATAATTTATAACCATCTACATTAGAACTAACATTACCAATTTTTACACGTCCTTGAAAGGCATCGATTGAAAAATATTCATGCTCATCAACTTCATTAGGAGCTTTAAAACCAATTTTAAATGCCACAGGATCTTTATCTATATTGTTTCCTGACACTCTTGCACCAAGTGTCCAATAACTTACATTGTTAGGATTTACATCTCCATTAGAAAACATAATACTTGGTTCATTTAAACCACTTGGTGTCCAAATATTACTAAGTTGTAATAAGAAATTTTTGTATCGGCCATTACCCCCATTTCTTTTTATTTCAAGAGCTGTTTGTGGTGCATCTGTACCAATACCAATGTTTCCTTTAATTGGAAAATGATTTTCAGCATCTGGAAATGTTGTATCAATATATTGATAAACAATATTCTTAGTAGATGGTTTTTGTACAGGATACTTAGCATATGCTTTTTTTACTGTACT
>JAYVBS010000075.1:0-3969 GCA_043750315.1 Chitinophagaceae bacterium | reverse complement strand
TTTAGCTTGTTCAAATGCCTTAGCAATGCCAATACCTTCAAAACGATTTGCACCTGAATCTGATCTTTCGATTGTGAACCCATTTTTGAAACTAAGTTTAAGAATAGTTTTATTATCAGGTATCCATCTTAACTCAACTCCTTTTTGAGTGTATCTTGCTATTGTTGCAATTTTGCAAGTGCCTACTTCAAACTGTGCTTGAGAAAAATTACTAACACTCATCAAGCAAGTAAACAATATGTATGGAATAAATTTTTTCATGGTTTAATAATTTATTTTACTTGATTATTTGCATTTGCTTGAAAAATTTGCATTGGTCCAGTTCTAAATAAAACAGTTTTTGTTTCTGTTACAATTTGATTGGTTCTTGTTTTTGCAGGAAACCAAGAAACCTCAGTATGAAAACCTGTTCCCTTACCAGCAGCAACTCCAGTGTTTGCAACTTCATTAGGACCATATTCCATTAAAGTTGCTGTTACAACAAATCGATAATCTTTATCTACTTCTAAATTATTTACAACTGCAGGAACAGGATTTGGATAATTTGCTGGTGGTGGTGGTGGAACAGGATTTACAATTAAATTATTTTTTATTGCTCCACTCATTGAAACCATATTATTAGCATTATTAGTATTTACAATATTTAGTTGAGATGCTTGTGAAACTTGTACAGTAGCATTGTTTACATTTAATGGTGGTTTTTTGTAATATTGAAACTCTCCAAGATTATTTACTTTAGAATGAATAGTTTGTGCTACCCAAGCCCCACTTGCATTTTTTACTTCAAGAGTAGCAACCACTTTCAATTTAAAAGTTCTGTTTTTTATTGTACCATCACCCTGATTTTCTGCAACATCAAAAGATCTATCTGGCACTAAACCATATCTAACATTAATAGGAGATGTAATTGGAAAATTATAACGAGTTGTAGGAGCAACAGATTGAATCAATTTATTTAATAAGTCTGCAGCCTCATCTTCTTGTGGAGCATCTGCTGTAACAACAGCTGTTCCTGAACAATCTGTTCCTTTTTGAAAATAATGGCTGTAGGCTATATCAATTAACCCATCAAACAAACTGATTTGTGCCGATAGTGAGCCTGCGACATATTCAGGATTGGGGAACTTGCCTGTTAACCATGCCCCTGTTCTTATTTGAAATAAATTATACGATTTGCTTTCGCAAACATTTTTAAAACTTGTTCCTGTAATGGTTGCATTTACACTTCCATAAAGTCCAATATTTCCAGATGCTCTATATCCATTAATTCCAATACAACCTGTTTGATGCATGAAGGCTAAATTTAATTCTGCACCTGCCATTACATTTCCTCCAATATACCAATTTCTACAAGTGCCTTCAAAAATTTTCTTGCTAATGTCTTGCGAAAACTCAATACCCAAACCAGCTGCAATGCCTTTGCCAGTTGCAGTATTGGTGCCTACACCACCTGAACCTACATTTCCATTATTTGGCCATGAACCTGTTGCTGCATAATAATTATTTGCAAATCGTGGTGTAAAACCTGTTGGAACAGGAATGTCGTTTCCAAACATGAGATAAGAATATAAATCAATACCAAAAATTCTCACTGTATTTGTTGCAGAAGGTGTGCCTGCTTTAAAATACCATTTGTTTGTTGTGCCATTAATATTCATTACAAAACCAACTGGTGATGGAGTTGTAATTGCTGGTGGAACATTTACTGATAATAATGCTGCCATATAAAAAATCTTATCAGTAAAATTGTATTCAACTACAACACCACCTTTTATTTTAGAATCTACTCTTTCTTCCAACTTTGCAGCTAACCAAAAATCTCCAGTAAATCCAATTTTAGTAATACCACCAGATGTTGTAAATTGAGCCAACAATGCAACATCGGCATTAAATGTTTCAAATTTTGGAAGTGTTGCTATGGTTGCCATTACTTTAAAACCTAAACTACTTTTCTTTGGTTTAAACACATATTTAAATCCAACTTCAGGAGCAGTTCTTGTTACCAAATTAGCTTCCATATTATAAAAAGCTCCACCACCAAAACCATAAAATCCTACACCAGTTAAAAACGGAATACCTGGCGAAAATTTAGCATCAGCTTCAACTCTCCAATATCTGTAATATTGATTGTTATTATTGTAAACCGTATTGCCAAATTGTACTAAAGCATTAACTTGTAACGAAACAGCAGTAAAGGTTACACCCAATGTTGCTAAAAATCCATCGCCATAAACTGGGTCATTATCGTACATTTTTAAATTACCATCAATTTTAACAGCAGGCATGTCGGCATGTACTTCAATATCTTCAATAAAAACACCTTTGAATTTTGGACTGAACTTAAAGAAGTTGCTTTTATTTTGCTCAATTGCAAAAGCACCACCAAGTGTAGTTTTTCCACCTATATCATCAGTTAAGTTAGCTACAACATCTATCATCAAAGCACCTCGCAATAATTCTCGATAATTAGTGTTGGAAGGAGGAACAGTTGTTAACGATTTGTAATACACTTTTTTTATGGTTACTGGAAAATTAGCAAGTAATTTTTGAGGACTAGCAAAACTCCAAGTGCCTGGACTGAAAGTTAATTTTTGAACATCGGTAACAGAATTATTAGTGTATGAAACTGAAATATTTTCAAAATCTAGTTCCATTTTAATTCCCTTAATTCCTTTTTTTCTTATTGGTGCGGCACCAGTATTTGTTGTAGTGTCTGTAACACTAAAATCTTTTGTACCCCAATCAAATTTTCCATTTAAAGTAATTGACATAGATTTTGCAGTATCAGTAAGAGTAGCAGTTATGTTAGACGTTGGACTTAAAGTCATTTTTCCCCTTAAAACATCTGCATCAATTGGGCCACTTGGAACAATTACAATTTGCAAACTGTTTGAGGCTTGAGCCTGAGCAAATGTTGCAGTATATTTAAGTGTATTGGTTATGGTGTCTTTGCTAATCGGCAAAACAAGTTTTCCTTTAGCATTACCATTGGTAAGCGAACCTTTAAGTATAGAAAGATCTAAAGTATCTAAGCTTGCACTCATATCAGAAACCCTACCCATTGGAAAAGTGATAATATTAGTTGCAACAATTTTCATGGTTACACCTTGATCATCAATAATACAATTATTAGCAATTATTTGTGTTGGATTTGCTCCAGTTTTCCATGTATCTGGCAGACTAAGATTGAATTTTTTTATGTATAATCCTTGCCAAAGTAGCCTTCCTTGAGGAGTTGTATCATTGATATAATTTGCAGGAAAATGCATAGAAGTTGGGCTTCTTAAATCTGATAAATCCAATGCTATCGAATCTACTTGCAACTTCACTCCTTTTGTTCCAACTATTTCACAATGAGATAAACTACCAGTTAAAATAATATCACTTAAACTTGTTCCATTTCCTGCAATTGTTGCCTTTACAGAATCTGGGGCTGTTGGTACAGGTAATAACCAATCTCTTGTAAATTTCACGTCTAATCCTAAACCAATATCTTTTACTCCACTACTATCCCATTCAATATAACAACCTGCTTGTGGTGCACCTTTTTTAAAGGTGAAAGTCATTTTAGGATTGGAAGTTAAATTAGGAACATTAATATCTTCGGCTAATTCAACACGACCACTTCCAAATTCAATTTTATGAGGATGAATTTTAAAATATTTTCCAGCAAATCCTAACTTATAATCTGTAACTCCTTTTGTAAATAATTTTTGTGCTAAGAAATTTATTTTAGATTCATTAGGTCTAAAAACCATTTCTGTTATTACTAACATATCATTTGGATTTTTGAAGACTAATCCAAAAGGCATTTTAAGACAATTATTAGGAAGTGCAGGCGTAGGAATGGTATCATTATAAGGAATTAATGGTTGTTTACCAGGAGCAACATCATTAACCCAATCGACTAAATTAGTTACAAGATTATTGGTCCAATTCATATTAACATCTAAAATATTTGCAGCACCA
>JAYVBS010000074.1:0-3975 GCA_043750315.1 Chitinophagaceae bacterium | reverse complement strand
ATTCGCAGATTCCATTCTTTTACGAAATCCATGAACTGATTTACGACGACGTTTGTGTGGTTGAAATGTACGTTTCATTGTTTAAACAATTTTTTAATGCTCAAATTTGGTTTCATTTACAGTAGTCACCATACCACCGTTTGTGAAAGGTTTGCAAAAGTAAGGGTATGAAATCAAAAAGTGAAAAATATTTGCTCTTTTAGAGAATTTGTTCTGTTTGAACAATTGCATCTAAATTAATCACTCCAAAAACATGAGGAAATTCTTGATTTACAGAAGGAGATAGCTCATACATTAATTTTGAATTTAGCTTATTAGGGTCAATAGTTAATTTGATTAAATTGGTTTTGCCAGAAAAATATCTTTCTAAAACTCCTTCAACTTGTTTGGCAGTGCTGCAATGTATAAATCCTTCAATTTCTAATGAGGCTGCTTTGTAATAACCATCTTTTTGTGCTTGTTCCCATTCTGTTAATGTGGTTACATGGTAAATGATTTCCATAAAATTTATAAAACTCTTTTAATGTGTTGTTCTAGTAACATAAAATCTGCTAAAACTATTGCTGTTGCTGCTTCAATTACAACAGGTGCTCTTAAAGCTATGCATAAATCATGACGACCTTTTATTGAAAATTCTTCTAATATAGATGTTGAAGTATTGAAAGATTCTTGAGTTTTTGGAGTAGAAGATGTTGGTTTGATGGCAACTCTAAAGATTAGTTCATTACCATTCGCTAATCCACCAACTATGCCACCTGCATTATTGGTTTTTGTTATACCTTTTTCATTTATTAATGCATCATTATGTTCTGAACCAAACATTTTTGCAGAAGAAAAACCACTTCCAAATTCTATTCCTTTAACTGCAGGTATTGAAAATATTGCATGACTTAAAACACTTTCTACACTATCGAAAAAGGGTTCACCTAAACCTATTGGTAAGCCAGTTACTTTACATTCAATAATACCTCCTATAGAATCTTTAGCAGCAATTGCTTTTTCTAATCCTTTATCAATATCAGTTTCTCCGCCAACCTCAACAATTCTGGAAACAATAGAAATGTTTTGTAATAGTTTCTTTGCCACAACACCTGCAGCAACTATGCATAAAGTAAGTCGCCCACTGAAATGTCCTCGTCCTCTATAATCTTCAAATCCTCCAAATTTTTTTGATGCAACAAAATCTGCATGTCCTGGCCTGGGAATTTTTCTTTGTTCTTCGTAATCTTTACTTCTTGTATTATTGTTTTCAAATAAAATAGTTAATGGTGTACCTGTTGTTTTGTTATTAAAAATTCCTGATTTGAAAATGGGTAAATCATCTTCCTTTCTTGGGGTTGTTCCTTTTTGTAAACCACCTTTTCTTCTTTCAATATCTATCAAAAAATCATTTTCACATAATGATAGTCCAGCTGAAACACCATCTAACACAATACCAACAGACTCTCCATGAGATTCTCCAAAAATGGTTACTTTAAATAATTTTCCAAAATTGTTCATAAAATGAAAGTTAAAAAACGAAATGCTAAAAAGTGAAAAAATAAAAAGACTAAAAAAATAAAAACTAAACTAGCATTCACTTTTAATAATCAACAACTAATAATCAATAATCAATAATTCTTCATTCAAAATTCGATATTCAATATTCATCATTTCTTCAAAATCCATTTGTTCCAAAGTTGTTTTGTATCAGGAGTTAAATCTAATGCAAAAACACCCAATATAAAACTAATAGAAAATACCAATGCCCTAATTATTAAACCAGAAAATCCAGATAAATTTTTACATATTATAAAAGCAATAAAATAACAAACTACTGCTAATAATATTGCTAAAATATTTTTATAGTTAAAGGGCTGCATGTTGAATTTTCTTCTTAAGAATTCAAAACGTACAAAATTATAAATAGTTATAGAAATAATGTCTGCAAAGGCAGAACCTAACAAGCCAAATTTTACAATTAAAAACCATGTTGCAGGAATTCTAATAGCCAACAAAATCATTCCACTTATAAAATCGAATCTCCAAAATGTTGACGTTGAAATAATCATATTATTTAAACCAGTTGAGGCATCAATGGTTCTGGCTACACATATAAAGAACATGGTAGATAACCCTATTTTCCATGTTTCAGGAATTTGCAATACATCAAATAAGGGCACAACGTTTAACCAAATATTTCCAAATAAAAATAAAGCCATAAGTGAAAGGTTAATACATGATCGGCTATAAATTCTATTGATTTCTGTAAAATTTTTATCCTTCCATTCTTTTGCTAAAATGCCAATAGAACCACCCATAATTGCTTTTTGTGGAACACTTACTAAATTGGCTCCATATTGTGCTAATACAAAATCGCCCACATAACTCTGGCCCATGAGTTTTGCTATAACAAAAGAATCTACAACACTAGTAATTGCAATAATTATTGTGCCACTAAAAATTAGTGTTTGCATGGAAAACATTTTTTTCCAAAACTTTTTTGTAACCAGACTAATGTTTAATGTTAGATGTAAATCGTTTCGTCTTTTATAATAGATATACAGAATAAAAAACAAAATAAAGAACTGAAGACTAAAAATGATGACAAAAGTATTGTAGTTAAAAACTTTAAAAAAGAATAAAATAATTAGTAAAAGAGTAATTAATCTTAATACTGATTCTTTTAAAAAATTTGATACAATGGATTGATGTTTTACCCAACTATAGGATTCTAAAATTGAAAACAGTAACATGCCAAAACCAAATACAAACAAGTAAGAATAATAATCTACAACTAATGGTGAACGAATAATAAATTTTGAAACAAAATATGGCTTTATAAAATAACCAATTATGCAAAAAACTGTAAAACCAATTAAACTCATTACAAATGTTAGTGTAAGTAATTCGTTTTTATTTTTTGGAAGATTATCGTTGTAGTAAGGAAAGAATTTATAGAGTAAAGAAAAAAATCCAAGACTAGAAAACGCAATAGTTAGTTGTGCAAAATCGAAAAATATTTTTGTTAAACCAACTTCACCTTTTGAAAAAATTCCTGTTTTGGTATAAAAATAAATATTAATTGCACCAAAAAGAAAACCACTAATGATGAAGATAGACGATAAAAATGTTTGTTTACGAAGTGTTTGCATGCAGCTTTAAAATAGCTAAACGAAGATAACTAAGGCTTTGGAACATTAACAAGGTTTAAGTAATACAATCGTTCAATATGTTCTTTTGTAAACCATTCTTTATTTTTTCTGTTTAATCTTTTTCTTTTCCAAGTTGTTGTTGGTGTAATGGTTTTAGATTTTGGAAGAATAGTGATTGGCATTGTAAAGTCGTCAATGCAATTAATAAATTTTGTGAATAATCTTTTTCCTTTAATATAATATACTAATGTTGGAATTTGAGTTGTTCTTAAATATTGATCGAAAACTTTTTGCAAATTTAAACCAGTTTCATCAATAAAAAATTGTTCAATTTGTTGTGTGGTAACAGTTTGATGGTAGAAAGTTTTGTTCATTCCTCTTAGTAGTTGCCTAAACTTTTCATCATCATTTAAAGCATTTCTAATACTATGTATCATGTTAGCAGATTTGGAATACATATCCCCACTGCCTTCTTTATTAACTCCATATTCGCCAATGATTGGCTTATCGTTAACAATATTTTTTCTTATTCCATAGCAATAATCATTGCCTGCTTCTTTGCCATAATGATATTCTGTAAATAAAGTTTCACTATAGTTGGTAAAGCCTTCGTGAACCAACATATCTGCAATGTCTTTAGTTGTAATGCTATTAGCAAACCATTCATGTCCACTTTCATGAACAAGAATAAAATCCCATTTTAAACCCCAACCACTACCACTTAAATCTCTACCTCTATAACCATTCATATAATTATTGCCATAAGCAATTGCAGATTGATGTTCCATACCTAAATGTGGAGCTTCAACTAACTTATAACCATCTTCATAAAAAGGGTATG
>JAYVBS010000073.1:0-3977 GCA_043750315.1 Chitinophagaceae bacterium | reverse complement strand
TATCTAAAAATTGATTATAAAAAACCAGCTTTCAAATTTGAAAGCTGGTTTTTTATAATCAATTTTTAGATATTACCATTTATCCACATGCTCATTATTATCATTTATTAATGTGGTGCTAGTATTTTCTATAACTTGTTCATTTGGTTTCGCAACTTCTTTCTTAAGATTATTTGCAACTATATTTTCATTATCTCCATTAAAATTATTTTCAACATTTTCTTGATATTCATGGTTAAATGCATCAAAATCAAAATCAGGCATTAACTTAGTTTTTACATAATCTATACTTTCAATTAATGCTTTAGAAAATTTGTTGAAGTCTTCTTTATATATAAACACTTTATGTCTATCGTACCCATTATCATCAAATCTTTTTCTACTTTCTGTAATAGTTAAAAAGTAATCATTGTTGCGAGTTTCTCTAACATCAAAAAAGTAAGTTCTTCTTTTCCCAGCTTTTATTCTTTTGCTAAAGACACTTTCTTGTTTTTTTTCGTTTAAATCGTAAGACACAGTTTTCTTTTTTAATTAAACAATATATAATTTAACAAATATAATATTGTTTATGATTTACCAAAATTTTTACACTTTGTTTAAAAAAATTAATTTGAAGAATAATTAAAATTGATAGTGTATCAATTACACATAAATTTTTTTCTAAAAAAATGAAACCTATTTTTGCAAAACTAACAAACGTAAGTTTTTATATGGCGACAACTCAATCTATCCAATTTCCAAAAGAAAAATTAATTAAATTAGGAATCTCAGATAAGGTAACCATTCATTATCAACTTTCACCAGAAGAACTTATTGAACAAGCAATTGTTAGAAATCAAGGCGTATTAAACGATACAGGTGCTTTATGTATTAATACAGGTGAATTTACTGGTAGAAGTCCATTAGATAAATTTATAGTTAAAGATGATATAACAGAAAACACAGTAGATTGGAACAATTTTAATATCCCATTTGCAGAAGTAGATTTCTTAGCTTTAAAAGAGAAATTACTACATAATTTAAATTCAAAAGAAGAAATTTGGATTAGAGATGTATACGCTTGTGCTGATCCAAACTATAAATTAAAAATTCGAGTTATAAATGAATTACCATGGAGTAATTTATTTGCTTATAATATGTTTTTAAGACCAACATCTGATGAGTTAGAAAATTTTGTTCCAGATTGGCATATTATTCAGTCACCAAGTTTTATGGCAAATGCTTCTATTGATAAAACTCGTCAACACAATTTTGCAATTGCTTCCTTCAAACATAAAACTATTATCATTGGTGGTACAGGTTATACTGGTGAAATGAAAAAAGGAATTTTCACAATTTTAAATTATATTTTACCACATGATAAGAATGTTTTAAGTATGCATTGTAGTGCAAACATGGGCAATGATGGAGATGTTGCAGTATTTTTTGGATTGAGTGGAACAGGGAAAACTACTTTAAGTGCAGACCCTAATAGAAAATTAATAGGAGATGATGAACACGGTTGGACAAAAGACTCTATATTTAATTTTGAAGGGGGCTGTTATGCCAAAGTTATTGATTTAAGTGAAGATAAAGAGCCAGAAATATTTAAAGCAATTAAACCAGGAGCATTAGTAGAAAATGTTGGTTTTATCTCAGGAACTAATAAAATTGATTTTTCTGACAAATCAATTACAGAAAACACAAGAGTTAGTTATCCTTTAGATTTTATATCAAACGCAATTGAACCAAGTATTGGCGGATTACCAAAAAATATTTTCTTTTTAACTTGCGATGCTTATGGTGTTTTACCTCCAATAAGTAAATTAAATCCTGGTCAAGCAATGTATCAATTTATTAGTGGATATACTGCTAAAGTAGCTGGAACAGAAGCTGGAATTTCTGAACCAAAAGCTACTTTCAGTGCTTGCTTTGGTGCACCATTTTTACCTTTACACCCTGGCTTTTATGCTAAGATGCTTGGTGAAAAAATGAAAGAAAATAAAGTTAATGTTTGGATGATTAATACTGGTTGGAGTGGTGGATCTTACGGGGTTGGTAAACGAATGAAACTTCCCTATACAAGAGCAATGATTACTGCAGCTTTAAATGGTGAATTAAATCAGTCTGAATTTATACCTCACGAAGTATTTGGTGTCTTAATGCCAGTTAGTTGTCCTAATGTTCCAACAGAAATTTTGCATCCTCGTTTTACTTGGTCGAACAAAGATGAGTACGATGTTGCAGCAAAAAAATTAGCAAACATGTTTGTTGATAATTTCAAAAATTACACAGATCAAGTTGATGAAGAAATATTACAAGCTGCACCAAATACAGCTTAAAAGAATTAATCCTGCTGAATTGCAGGATTTTTTTTTTGAAAATTTCTTTCAACACTTACTAGTATTATTGCAATTAAAATATATAGAGTAGAATTTATTTATGAAAAATAATATTACAATAATTGGGGCAGGCTTAGTGGGTTCTTTATTAAGTATTTATTTAAAAAGAAGAGGTTACGATGTAAAAATTTATGAAAGAAGAGATGATATGCGAAAGCAAGAAATGAGTGCTGGAAGATCTATAAACTTAGCTCTTAGTGACAGAGGTTTACTAGCATTGGAGAAAATTGGATTAGCCAATGATATTAAATCTATTTGTATACCAATGTATGGAAGATACATACACAATGTAGATAATTCAACTGTTACACAGCCATATGGTATCAACAATCAACACATTAATTCAGTTTCAAGAGCTACACTAAATATGAAGTTGATGGATTTAGCTGAAAAAAATGGAGTTGAAATTTACTTTAATCATAAATGTGAAAATATTGATTGGGGAAAAAATAAAATAACTTTTGAAACCAATACCAATCAAATTGAAACAGTATACTTCGATTTACTTTTTGGTTCTGATGGTGCTTTTGCAGCTTCACGTTTAGAACACCAATTACAACATTCGAAATTTGATTATCATCAATATTACATTGATTGCGGTTATAAAGAATTAACCATTCCACCTACATCAAATGGTGAATTTGCAATGGAAGTAAATGCTCTACACATATGGCCAAGGAAGGATTATATGCTAATTGCATTACCAAATTTAGATAAGTCTTTCACCTGTACTTTATTCTTTCCTTTTGAAGGGCCTTTATCTTTTACAAATCTTGATACTAAAGAAAAAATTGTACTATTTTTCAAAACAAATTTTGCAGATATTATTCCATTAATGCCAAATTATGTTGAAGATTTTTTAAATAATCCAACTTCATCATTGGTAACTGTAAAATGTTTTCCTTGGATTAGAGAAGATAAATTTGCTTTAATTGGTGATGCTGCACATGCATTAGTTCCATTTTTTGGACAGGGCATGAACTGTGGTTTTGAAGATTGTAGAATCTTAGATGAGTTAATTGATAAACACCAAGAAAATTGGGCTTTAATTTTAGAAGATTATCAAACACTTCGTAAACCAGATGCTGATGCTATTGCAGATTTAGCAGTGAACAATTTTGTTGAAATGAGAGATAAAACTGGTAATGCAAAGTTTCTTTTACAAAAAAAGATAGAAGCCAATATACACAAGAAATATCCAGAAAAATGGATACCAGCTTATAGTTTAGTTACATTCTCACCAAACATAAGATATAGTGATGCATTAAATCGAGGTCAAAAACAAGAAGCCATTATGCAGGAGATAATGCAGTTAGATAATATAGAAGAACTTTGGAACTCAGAATTAGTAGAGCAAATGATTTTAAGTAAAGTTGCTTTATTGAATTAAAGTTTTCTTAATAAATTTAGAATTAAAATTCTGCTCATTTCTTTTGTTGAATATATAATTTTGAAAAGAAAATAATATACGCCATCTCCTTTTCTTTCTTTAATAATCATTAACTCATGCTCCAACATCAGCTGTCTTAACTCAAGTTTTTTTTCTTTGGAAGTACTTCCATTGTTGATGTGTACAATCTTTGTATTTGAATAAAA
>JAYVBS010000072.1:0-3981 GCA_043750315.1 Chitinophagaceae bacterium | reverse complement strand
TGAAGAAAAGCATAGAATTATTTTTAATAATCATCTTTTTGATAATACCTAATACTGTAATTTTTTCTCAGAGAACATTACAAACAGATGGTGTTGTAGTTCCTTCGAATAATAATTTTTCACGAAATAATATGAATAGCAGAAATGGTGATACAGCATTTAAAAAAAGAGATTTAAGTGCAGATTCAATAAGTATTTATTATACACTCTACAATCAAACCAAATCAAATTTAGTTGATACAAGTATCTCAGATTTTTATTCAAAATTTCCACTCTCTTATACCTACAATCATTTAGGAAATTTAGGAACAGCTGCAGCATCTTTAATTTTTAATCCTTGGCTACAAGCTGGCTTTAATGCTGGGTTTCATCAATTCGATGCCTATAATTACAATCTCGAATCAACAAAACTTTATCAAACAACCAAACCCTATACAGAACTTAATTATACATTAGGTAGTAGTGCAGAACAAATAATTAATGTTTTGCATACACAAAACAAAAAAGATAATATCAATTACTCATTAGAATATAGATTTATCAATTCTCCTGGTATTTTTAAAAATCAAAATGCAAGTGTAAATAATACCAGATTAGCTTTTCAATTTAAAAGCCCAAATAAACATTATCACTTAACTGCAGTATATATTGCTAATAAAAATGCATCTTCAGAAAATGGTGGAACTGTTGATTATAAACAATTAGATTCACTTTCATTGAACAGTCCATTTGAGTTACCTGTTCGTCTAGGTTTAGGAGGAGTGATTAGAAGAGATTTGTTTAACACTACTGTTAGTACAGGAAATATTTATAAACAAAATGAATTTGTAATTAAGCATGAATACGATTTAGGTAAAAAAGATTCAATTATAATAGATAGTTCAAGCTTTAAAATATTTTATCCTAAAATCAGATTACAACATATTTTAAGCATTCAAAATAAAGAGTTTTTGTTTCAAGATTTTTATGCAGATTCGGCAAAATATTCGAATTATTTTAATTATACAATTAAACATAATGCTACTGCAAGTTATGATACTATTAAGTTTAAAGATAGTTGGAGGATAATAAAAAACGAATTTGGCATCATTTTATTTCCCGATAAAAAAAATGCTACACAATTTATTAAAGCAAGTGCTACACTTGAAAATTTAACAGGCAGATTTAATGATACATTATCAGATAAATTTTACAATGTTTTTTTTGGAGGTGAGTATAGAAATAGAACTAAAAATAAAGTTTGGGAGATTGAAGCTAATGCAAAACTATACTTAGCAGGAATTAACTCTGGTGATTATAATGCTTATATTTCTATTCAAAAACAATTAGGCAAAAAAACCGGAAGCCTTCAATTAGGATTTCAGAACATAAACAAAACGCCTGCCTTCATATTTAGTAATGGCTCTTCCTTCAGAGTTACTAACAGAACCAGTTATACAAAAGAAAATTCATTAAAACTATGGGCTAACTATTTTAATAAAGATCTAAATTTAAAGCTAACAGGTGAATATCTTTTATTAAGTAATTATATGTTTTTTGATAACTTTTTTACAGCACAACAAGAATCTGCTTTATTCAATGTTTTACATGTAGGCATAGAAAAAAAGTTTAAATTATCTAAGCGAATTAATCTTTATTCAGAATTTCATTTTCAACAATCTACAGCAAATGCACCAATTAATATACCAACATTTTTTACAAGGCAACGTATAGCATTTGAAGGAAATTTTTATACTAATTTATTTTTATCAACTGGCTTAGAATTTAGATATTTTACAAATTACAAACCTTCTGGATACTCACCTTTTAACGGACAATTTTTCTATCAAAATAATTATACCTTAAACAACCGGCCAGACATTAATTTTTATTTTAACTTCAGAATTAAAACCTTTAAAATTTATTTTAGAGCAGAAAATTTAAATTCACTAATTCCACCTAGTGGCTATAAAAAATATAATTATGCCACTGAACAATACCCAATGCAAAGTGTTTGGATGCGTTTAGGAATTTTCTGGAGTTTTATTAACTAGTGCATATTAGTTTTAACACTACTAAACTCCATTTTATTTTATAGTATTTAAATAAAAAACTTGCTCATCTTTAAAATAAAGATTAATTTAGTTGCTTCTAGAATCAATATTTCTTCACTTAAATTTTATAACATGAGAAAAGTTGATGTTGTAAACATAATTTCCGATAAAACTGGAATACCAAAAGTTGATGTTTTGGTAACGCTCGAAACATTATTTCAAGAAATTAAATCTCAGCTCTCATCTGGCGAAAACATTTATGTTAGAGGGTTTGGAAGCTTTATTACGAAAAAAAGAGCTGCAAAAATTGGCAGAAATATTAAGAAAAATATTGCTGTACATATACCCGAACATTATATCCCAGCATTTAAACCTTCAAAAGAATTTGTAGAAGAAGTTAAAACTAAGTTTAAGCCTCACTAAATTTGCAAAAAAAATATAGTGCTTAAAAAACAAATATATCTTCTATCCACAGCAATCGTTTTATTAATAGCATTATTTTACTTCGGTAAAACTGTAAATCCAAAGAAAGAGACTACAGAAATAAAAACAAGTCAAAGCACGGCTACTTTGAACTTTAATGAGTTAATTACACGCTCAAAAGAAAGTTTAAACAGCTCCCAAAAAAAAATATTAGACAAACTAGAATCTAAGATAGAATCTGGCACCAAACAAGATAAAATTCACAATTACAATCATTTAGCTAACTTTTGGAAAGATTCGGTTCAACTCTATGAACCCTATCTTTTTTACTCTGCAGAGGCAGCAAAGTTGGAAAATTCAGAAAAAAGTCTCACATTCGCCGCCCAACAATTTATAAATAGTATGTTGGAAGTAACTGACCCAGGCATTCAAAACTGGTTAGCTACAAACGCAAAAGTTCTTTTTGAAAAAGCATTAACACTCAATCCGAACAACGATAGCATCAAAGTAGGTTTAGGAGCTTGTTATATTTTAGGCAATATTTCAGATAATCCAATGCAAGGAATATTGCCCATAAGAGACATAGCAACAAAAAATCCAAATAACTTGTATGCACAATATGTGTTGGGCTTAGGTGGAAAAAAAAGTGGTCAGTTCGATAAAGCAATTGAAAGGTTTTTAATTATAACCAAAAGCAAACCTGATCATATTGAAAGTATTTTGCATTTAGCAGAGTGCTATGAATTAAAATCTGATAAAACCAATGCCAAAATTTGGTATTCAAAAGCATCAGCTTTAATTAACAACGAAGCCATTAAAAAAGAAATTGCAAATAGAATAAACGAATTAAAATAAATTAAAATTAGAAGTTATGCCTTGTGGTAAAAAAAGAAAACGTCATAAAATTGCTACTCATAAACGTAAAAAGCGTTTAAGAAAAAATCGTCATAAAAAGAAAAATAAATAAATTACTGTTCTAGTTCCTAACTTATAGTTGGGAACTAGATTTTTTTGGTTTTTGCCACTATTATCTTTAGAGCTGCAACTTATCCTTCCTTTCCTGTCTAAACTCTCATTGGCAAACACTATGTTTTATATCATACTTTGTTACCATTAGTATCAAAGCATTATGTATTTAAAAGTTGCGTATTTTGAACAAAGATTTAATTATTAATGCCGCACCAACTGGTGTTGAAATTGCATTATTAGAAAATAAAAAATTAGTAGAACTTCATAACGAAAAGTTAGACGTAAGCTATACTGTTGGCGATTTATATTTAGGTAAAGTAAAAAAATTAATACCAGGTTTAAATGCAGCATTTGTTGATGTTGGATTTGAAAAGGATGCCTTTTTACATTACACAGATTTATCTCCATATGCAAAGTCTTTATTAAAGTTCACAGAATTGTCTGTGGCACAAACTGATGAAAACGACTTAAACTTTTCGAATTTTACTGTTGAACCAGAAATTGTAAAGTCGGGAAAAATTACAGAAATTTTAAGTGGTAAGCCCAATGTGTTGGT
>JAYVBS010000071.1:0-9234 GCA_043750315.1 Chitinophagaceae bacterium | reverse complement strand
CCCATTATTGCTCCTTGTTTTTTAGGATTGGATACTCCGGAAAAAGAACATTTAATTGCTGCCAATCAAACACAAGAAGAAATAAAAAATTATTTAGGTGTTGATAGTTTAACTTTTTTAAGCATAGAAAATTTAAAAGATTTATTAAAGGATGAAGGATATTGTTTAGGTTGTTTCACTGAAAAATATCCTGTAAATAAACATGAACAAGTTGCATTAAATCAATCATACTCATGATCACATACAAAAATGCTGGTGTTGATAAAAAAGAAGGGTACAAAACTGTTGACCTTATTAAACCTATGGCAAAAAAAACATATAATAAAAATGTGCTTACAGAACTTGGGCATTTTGGAGCATTGTATGAATTAGGAAAATATAATAACCCTGTTTTAGTTTCTGGTACAGATGGTGTTGGTACAAAAATAAAAATTGCTATTGAAGTTGGAAAGCTTGACACCATTGGTATTGATTGTTTTGCTATGTGTGCAAATGATATTTCTTGTCATGGTGCACAACCTTTATTTTTTTTAGATTATTTGGCATGTGGTAAACTAAATGCAATTGAAGCAGCAGCAATTATTAAAGGAATGGCTTATGCATGTGAACAAACGAATTGCGTGTTAATTGGTGGAGAAACTGCTGAAATGCCTGGCATGTATAAAGATGGTGATTACGATGTTGCAGGATTTTGTGTTGGTGTTGTTGAAAAAGAAAACATCATCACTGGAGAACATATTGAAGCAGGAGATGTTATAATTGGTATTGCTTCAAGCGGATTGCATAGCAATGGTTTTTCATTAGTAAGAAAAATATTTACAGATTTATACGAAGATTTTGAAGGTAAACCAATTTGGGAAACCCTATTAACTCCAACACAATTGTATAGTGCATTAATAACAACTTTAATAAAAGAAAATACTATAAAAGGCATTGCACATATTACTGGTGGTGGATTGTACGAGAATGTTCCAAGAATTATTCCTAAAGGATTATGTGCATCAGTTGAACAATCTTCAATTCCCAAACAACCCATTTTTGAAGCACTTAAAGCTAAAGGAAATATTGAAACCAAAGAAATGTTTGGCACTTTTAATATGGGTGTTGGATTGGTAATTGTGGTTAAAAAAGAAGATCCTACAAATGTTTTAACATCAATACAAGCCTTGAGCCACAAAGCATTCATATTAGGTAATATAATTACTCATAACGATTCTAAAATAATTATTCATTAATGCAATTAGCAGTTTTTGTATCAGGTAATGGTAGTAATTTACAATGCATTATTGATGCTATCGAAACTGAACGACTAACTAATACAAAAATAAAATTAGTTGTTGCAGACAGAGATTGTTATGCAAAAGAAAGAGCTCAAAAACATCTTATTGATTTCATTCAATTTGTTAGAAAAACAGATTGGCATCAAGATATTTTACATCAATTACAAGATCATCAAATTACACATATTGTTTTAGCAGGTTTTCTTTCTATACTTCCTAAACAATTTTGTGAAGTTTGGCCAAACAAAATCATCAATCTTCATCCAGCATTATTACCAAAACATGGGGGCAAAGGAATGTATGGATTAAAAGTTCATCAAACTGTAATTGATAATAAAGAAGCTGAATCTGGAGCAACAGTTCATTTTGTTACAGAAGGTATTGATGAAGGAAATGTTTTATTACAAGAAAAATGTAAAGTTGAAATAACAGAAACTGCAGAAACACTGCAACAAAAAATTCATCTCATTGAGCATCAAATTTTAATTAAAGCGATACAATTATTACATGAAAAAAAATAAAGCGATACTAAGTGTTTATGATAAAACTAATTTAGAAACTATTGCAATAACTTTAGTAAATAATAATATTGAATTATTAGCAACAGGTGGCACTTTAAAATTTTTGCAAGAAAAAAACATTGAAGTTACTGATGTAACATCTGTAACAAATTTTCCTGAAATGCTTGATGGTAGAGTAAAAACGTTACACCCTAATTTATTTGCAGGAATTTTATATAAAAGAAATGATGAAAAACATCAATCAACCATTCTACAACATCAATTAGAAACTATAGATTATGTAATTGTAAATCTTTATCCATTTTTTGAAAAGCAAAAAGAAAATTTATCACATGAAGCTTTAATTGAGTTTATTGATATTGGTGGACCTTCATTACTTAGAGCAGCTGCGAAAAATTATTTTGATGTTACAGTTGTAACAGATGTTGATGATTATAAAATTGTAGTTGAAGAAATTAAACAACAGCAAAACACAACAATAAATACAAGAAAACGATTGGCAGCAAAGGTTTTCAACTTAACATCTGCTTATGATGCATCAATAGCTAATTATTTAAATGAAGAAGATTTTCCAAAATATTATAATGCCAGTTTCAAAAGAAAAGAAATATTGAGATATGGTGAAAACCCACATCAAGAAGCTGCAGTGTATACTAACTTATCTGAAAAAGAAAATATCGATGCTTGGCAACAAATTCAAGGCAAAGAATTATCGTATAACAATTATAGAGACATTCAATCGGCTATTAGTGTTGTCAATGAATTTACTCAACCAACTTGTTGTGCTGTAAAACACAATACACCTTGTGGTGTTGCACAAGCAGCAAATGATTATGATGCTTATTGCAAAGCTTACGAAGCAGATTCAGTTTCAATATTTGGAGGTATAGTTGCTTTTAATACTATTGTTACAAAAGCTACTGCAGAAAAACTAAATGAAATATTTCTTGAAGTGATTATTGCTCCTCAATTTGAAGGAGAAGCATTTGAGGTTTTTGCTAAAAAGAAAAATTTAAGAATTATACAAATTCCAAAACAACAAATTCATCATCCAAATGTTATTTCAATTAATGGTGGTTTATTGGTTCAAACAAAAGATAACATTAACTCATACGAACTCAATTGTGTTACAGAGCAACAACCAATAACAGAACAAAAACAACAATTAGTTTTTGCTCAGAATGTGGTAAAACATTGTTCGTCAAATGCAGTTGTTTTAGTAAAAGATTTTACAACCTTTGGAATTGGAAGTGGACAAACCAGCAGAATTCATGCTTTAAAACAAGCCATTCAACAAGCACAAGAAAATAAAATTGATTTATCAACTTGCGTCTTAGCTTCAGATGCATTTTTTCCATTTGATGATGTAGTTAACATTTGTGCAAGCCATGGAATTAAATCTATCATTCAACCTGGAGGATCAATAAAAGATACTGATTCAATTGTTGCTTGTAATAAACATCAAATAGCCATGTTGTTTACAGGTATTCGTCATTTTAAACATTAAGCTATGAAAGTTTTAATTATAGGTAATGGAGGAAGAGAACATGCTATTGGTGTTAAACTAAAACAAGACCATCCAAACATTGAATTATTTTTTGCAAAAGGAAATGGTGGTACTGCAACAATTGGAACAAATATTAATTTACTTGGAGTTAATGATATTACAAATTTTGCAAAAGATTTGGATATTGATTTTACAATTGTTGGTTCAGAAGCATTGTTAGTTGAAGGCATTGTTGATGAATTTATAAAACACGATTTGAAAATTTTAGGTCCACATAAAAAAGCAGCTTTACTTGAAGGAGATAAAGCTTTTGCAAAATCTTTCATGTTAAAACATGGAATAAGAACTGCAAAACATGAAGCCTTTACTTCTTCTGAAATTGCTATTGATTATGCAAAGAATCAAAATTTTCCATTAGTTGTTAAAGCAACTGGTTTAGCTGCAGGTAAAGGAGTTTTCATTGCTCAAAATTTTGAAGAAGCAACAGATTGTATTAATGATATTTTAAATAATAAAATTTTTGGAGCTGCTGGAAATGAAATTGTTATTGAAGAATTTTTAGATGGATTTGAAGTTTCAGTTTTATCCATTTTCAATCAAAGAAATATTTATCCTTTTATTTCTGCAAAAGATCATAAGAAAATTTTTGATGGTGATAAAGGACCAAACACTGGTGGAATGGGAGCTATAGCTCCTAATCCACTTTACACTTTAAACATTCAAAAAGATTTTGAAGAAAACATCTTACAACCAACACTTAATGGATTATTAAAAGATGATTTAATTTTTTATGGAATTATTTTCTTTGGATTAATGGTAGTAAATAACCAATGTTATTTATTAGAATATAATTTAAGAATGGGTGATCCTGAAACTCAAACAATTTTACCTTTATTAAAATCTGATTTATTAAAAGTAGTTGAGGATGCTATTGAAGGAATTGAAATAAAACTTGACTGGAAAAATGAATCGAGTTGTTGTGTTGTAGTTGCATCAAATGGATATCCTGAAAAATATGAAACAGGAAAAACAATTACTGGTTTAGATAATATCACATCTCAATATTTTATTGCAGGTGCAGAATTAATAGAAAATATTTTTACAACTAATGGAGGAAGAGTTTTGAATATTGTTGCAACAGCCAATAGTTTAGAACAAGCCAAAAGCAAGGCCTACCAAGCTGTTCATCAAATTAATTTTGAAGGAATGTATTTTAGAAAAGATATTGGTTTGATATAAACCTTTACTTTAGCAATTAGACAAAACTATTGCATGGCACTTTTTACATATCAGCTTAAAGATTATATTCAAATTATTAAGCAATCACTTAAAGGAGGTGATCACGATTTTACACAAGGCAATTTAAAAAAGGCAATTGTTCTTTTAGCAATTCCAATGATTTTAGAATTGAGTTTAGAATCTGTATTTGCCGTAGTTGACATGTTTTTTGTAGGAAAACTAGGTGATGCAGCTATTGCTACTGTTGGATTAACTGAAGCAGCCATTACAATCATCTATTCTTTGGCAATTGGTTTAAGTACTGCTGCAACTGCAATGATTGCAAGAAGAATTGGAGAAAAAAATCCTGAAGCTGCTGCACATGCTGCTGTTCAAGCCATTATAGTTTCACTAATTTTTACATTAATACTCAGCATTACAGGAATAATTTTTGCAGCTGATATTTTAAGACTCATGGGTGCTCAGCCAGATGTTATTGAACAAGGCACCATCTTCACAAAAATTATGTTAGGAGGTAGTGTTGCCATTATTATGCTATTTCTTATTAATGGAATTTTTAGAGGTGCAGGCAATGCAGCAATTGCAATGAAGAGCTTGTGGTTAGCCAGTATTTTAAATATTATTCTTTGTCCATTATTAATTTATGGAATTGGACCCTTTGCAGGATTTGGTTTAAAAGGAGCTGCAATTGCAACTACCATTGGAAGAAGCAGTGGCGTTTTATATCAATGTTATTTTCTATTCATTGGCAAAGGCATGATAAAAATTACTAGAAAACATTTAGGTATTGATTTTAGTATCATCAAATCTTTAATAAAAATTGCATGGCCTGCAACTTTTCAATTTATTATAGCATCTGGTAGTTGGATTATAATGGCAAAATTAGTTGCTGAAACTGGTGGCACAACAGCATCAGCAGGATATCAAATAGCCATTAGAAATATCATTTTCTTCATTCTTCCTGCTTGGGGCTTAAGTAATGCTGCTGCAACTTTAGTTGGCCAAAATCTTGGTGCAAATCAACCTGAACGTGCCGAAAAAAGTGTTTGGTTAACTGCAAAATATAATGCCATTTTTATGGGTTTTGTTACTTTGTTTTTTATTTTATTTTCAAAAAGCATTATCAGTATTTTTTCAACAGAAAAAGTTGTTATTGATTTTGGTACAAGTGCTTTACAGATTATTGCAAGTGGATATATTTTTTATGGTGTAGGTATGGTTATGGTTCAAGCATTAAATGGTGCTGGCGATACTAAAACTCCTACATGGATTAATATTATTTGCTTTTGGTTGTTTCAAATTCCATTAGCTTATTTATTAGCAAAGGGTTTCAAATGGGGGCCACATGGGGCATTTTGGTCAATACCTATTGCAGAAACAATGGTTGCTGTGGCAGCGTTATTTTATTTTAAGAAAGGAAAATGGAAATTGGTGAAAGTGTAATTATTCTTCATTCTTCAAATCTTTAATGTCTTTAATTAGTTGTTGCATTTCTAAAGAAAGTGTTCCATTATAAATACCACGAATTCTTTTTTTAGCATCTACTAAAATAAAATGTTCAGTATGTAAAAATTCTGTGCTGTCTTTTGTAAAACCTAAATCTTCTTCTGCAAAATACGATTGCCTAGCAAGTGTATAAATCTCTGCTTTATTACCTGTTAAAAAATGCCAATTCTTATTTTCTATTTCTTTGTTTTGTTTAAAGAGTTTTAATTTTTCTGGTGTATCAATCCAAGGTGTTACAGAATAAGATAAAAAAATAATGTTTGAATCTTTAGAATAATTATCAGAAACAGTTTTTAAATTTTCTGTCATTATTGGACAAATGCTTCCACAACTTGTGAATATAAAATTGGCAACATGAATTTTATTTTCAAATATTTTTTCAGAAATGTTGGTGCTGTCTTGATTAAGAAAATTAAATGCTGTTATGGTATGTTTAATTTTAACCTCGGCCTCTTGCTTTGTTAAAAATAAAGGTGTAAAATTGGGTTCGTTATAATATGGCAAAATCGATTTTTTATTTTGACAAGCCACTATCAAAACAAAAAAAATCATCAAGCATAATCTATTTTTTAAAAATACTGTCTGAAACATTTATACAATTTTTTGTGCCTAATAATCCAAATCTTTTTCCATTAATAATTACATAGTTTGACCTTACTTTTCCATTATCATAAAACATTCTCTGTGAGCCTTCTTCATGCCCATTTTTATAATTCATTTCTCTAATTAATCTTCCATTCCTATTCCATTCTTTTCCTGTTCCTTCATATTCATCATTTATAAAATAATAAGCCAACATTTTATTCTTGTTCTCCCAAAAGCCAATTAAACTATCTATTTTTTTGCCATCTTTAAAATTTCTAATCAACTTAATATTTTGGTTAGGATAAAACTCTTTCCAAACACCATCTTCTTTTCCTAAAATAAAATTTTTTATGCTTAAGGTATCCTTACTACTATCAAAAAATGAAACTATTTTACCAGAAAATAATTTAGTTTGATAATAAACTATGCCATTTACAATTTGCAAATTGGTATCCTTATTCGTTACCAATTGCATTTTTATAGGTTTTTCGTTTTTACTTGAGCAAGAAACTATACAACAAAAAATAAAAACTTTAATTAGAAACTGTACCTGCTGTGCCATAGAAACCTGTTCCATTTAAATAAGGATCTGTTGATGTAAAATGATAATGATAAATACCATTTGGATATTCTGTTGTTGCGTGTGTATGACCATGATAAACATCTAACATAGCATTAGTAACTGCTGCACCATTTTCTTCAGGTCCATACACAGGAAAACCATCAAGTAAAAATCCCAATAATGATGATTTTGTAACTTTTACAGTTGTTAAATATTTTGGTTCAACATGATAATGATATTGACCAGTTTGTTGTGGATGACCCCAGTTTTGATCGAAGCTTGTAATCTCGTTGGTTAGAGGTTGATTTGGACCAGCATATTGATTAAACATCGGAACTCCATTTATAGAAACACCAATAGGACCTAAAGGTGTTGCAGCATGAGTAGCATTTACTGCAGGATTAACAGGTATTTTAAAAGTATAATTTTGGGAAGCAATACTGTTAGGATTTTTACTAAATGTAACGTTGCTAAATGTTAAACCACTAAAGTTTTCATATAATGCATGTGTAGTTGCATAATAAATACTTCTATGGTCTGGTAAACCAGTGGTTTTGATGGTAATATAAGTTCCATCGCTTGTTATACTCGTTGCTCCATAAATTTTTGAGTATACAGCTGGTACAGTAACTGTTGGAGTTGTTGTTGAATCGGTTGATTTACTACAACTTAATGTAGCAGAAATAATAGTTAAAAAAATCAGATTTTTAATTTTCATATTTTATTTTTTATTAATGGATTGGTGGTGGTTGATTTTTATTTGGTCTGAAATAAAATGCCAGTTCTTTTGTTAACTCTTCAAAATATTTTAATTGATCTGGCTTACATAGTTTTTTAATTTCTAAAAAATGGTTGTAATGGGTATTTTCAATTTCTAATTGATATTTTGATATGGATAACATCAATGAATCTTTCTTAGCACTAGTGTCATTATTTAATTCTGCATATAAATTATTCTTTGTTTCTCTAATGTTTCTATCTAACGCTTTAATTTTTTCTTGATGTGCATCAATTAATTTTTGATATACATTAATTTGATCATCATTTAAATGTAATTGTTCTATAATTAATTCTTTTGGACCTTCTTGTTCTCGGTGAGGAGGAAAAGGTTTTGGAGGATGTGGTGGACCTTGAAAAAACACGAATCCCAATAAACAAAAGTTTAATATTACTAAAGCCACAACTGAAATAGATAATATTTTTATTTTAGTCATGATACAATTGATTAGATGTTTCAAGATGCATTGAACTCACAACTTGAGATGCATTATTGTTTGAATTAGCTTTTGAAACATTGGTAAAAATAAAAACATTTAAAAATAAAATAAAAATAGAACAAACCACAAAAGCCAATTTCCATTGTTTTGGAGCTTGATACACTTCATTTTGTATACCTGCTTCAATTCTGGTAAATAGAAAGGGTGGGGCATCTACCTTTTGTATAGTTCTTAATAATTCTATTTTGTTATCTAAGTCCATATAATGTTATACGATGATTAAATAATTATCCTTCGCTTTGATCTAAATATTTTTTCAAATTATTTTTTGCCCTTGATAATAAAGACTCTACTGCTTTTACTGACAAGCCCATGATTTCAGCAACTTCTTGTTGACTTCTATCTTCTATTTTAGTTAATATCAAAGCTGTTTTTTGTTGTTCGGGAAGTTGATTGATTTGTTGCAAGAGTTGTTGCAAAGCTTGTTTATGCTCTAAATGTATACCTGGATGATAAAATGATGATACAGATTGAATGGACGCTTCAACACCAAAAATGGAACTAATAAAGGCAAAACGCTTTTGTGTTTTTTTGCTTTTAATATAATCTAAACAAGAATTAATAGTAATTCTGTAAATCCAAGTTTTTAATGATGAAGATGTTGAATCGTATTTATGAATATTCTTAAATAATTTAATAAAAACTTCTTGTGTAATATTGTATTAACCCCCTAATTGTTGGATATTTTTTTCTAAATGGTTTGAAATAATATTTTGTTTTTCGTTGTTAAAATTACTAAATTTTTGTTCTTTGAATA
>JAYVBS010000070.1:0-9238 GCA_043750315.1 Chitinophagaceae bacterium | reverse complement strand
GAATTGATTGAACATTTAAATAAAACAATTTTAGAAAAGCAATATGATTATGTAACAGTTTTAGTTGGTGTTAACAATCAGTACAGAGGGTTAAGTGCAGAAGATTTTAAAAAAAATTTCGAATTTTTATTAAACAAAGCTTTGGGGTTGGTTGGAAATAATTCTAAAAAAATAATTATACTTTCTATTCCAGATTGGGGAGTAACTCCTTTTGCAAAAGATAGAAACGAATTACAAATTACTAATGAAATAAATATGTTTAATGGAGTTTGTGAAATGCAGGCACAAAAATATCAAACGCATTATATTAATATTACTGACGGTACACGCAAAGCCAAGTTTGATGAAAGTTTATTAACTAAAGATGGGCTACATTATGCTGCAAAAGAACATATTATTTGGGCAAGGAAGGTTGTAGAAATTATAGCAAAATTTAATTAATATCTTTTCTTAAAGTTTCTATTATTTCTTTCGCCAGGATTATTACTTCGTCCTCTATTATCGTTGTTTCTTGCACCAAAATTTTGTTGTCTTCCTCCTCTTGGATTATTATTTCTTCTGCTATAATCACTTCTTTCAGGTGTTGGATTATGTTTAATATAAGGTGTTGCACTAAATTCTAATTTTCCGCCAGTTATATTATCTAATTCACCTCTAATTACATCATCATGTACTAATTCTTTATGCCAATTACTATAACTTAATTTCATGTAGTAAGCAATTGAATTAGCAAATCCAACTTTCTTTTCTTCGTCTGGTTCATTTAAAGCTTTATCTATTATTATCTCTAAATTTTTACCAAGATGCGAATATTTTGGGTAACGTTTAGGATAACCCATTGGTTGTGTTTTGACTTTGTATGTTTCTTTTTCTGGAATTGGATAAGGGCTATCTACATCTAATTTAAAATCACTTATAAAAAAAAGGTGATCCCATAACATATGTCTAAAATCCTCAACATTTTTTAAATGCGGGTTTAGAACGCCCATAAATTCTATAATAATTTTAGATTGCTGGTTTCTTTTTTCTCTATCATCTATCGTTAAAATATATTCTACCATTTGTTGAATATGACGACCATATTCTCTCATACTCAAATAATTTCTAGCTGTATTGTACTGCATGTATAAACTTAATAAGCAACAAATATAATAATAATATACTTGTTGCTTATTATTGGGGAAAAGGTTTAATAATTCAATTATCTTAAAAACAACAATTCTCGATATTTAGGTAAGGTCCAAAATTCATCACCAACTAAAGTTTCTAATTTATCAACATTATATCTGATATCATCAAAATAGGCATTCTTAACATCATTACAATAAATAATTGCTTTCTCTCTAGTATTTTCTATATTATTTGCTTTTTTTCTTGATTCAACTAATGCATTACATTTTATATATACATTTTGAATATGAGAACTGATATTTTCAATAATTTCTAATTGACTTTTATAAGTTTCTTCTTTTAATCCTAAAGTCTTTAACCCATTTACATTTTCTATTAAGTTGTTTTGATACAAAACAGCAGAAGGTAGAATATGATTTAAAGCTAAATCACCCATTACTCTAGCTTCAATTTGCACTTTTTTAATATACTTTTCTAACTCAATTTCATGTCTGGCTTCTAATTCAAGATGTGTATAAACATTATTATTTGCATAAAGTTTTTTTGCTTTATCAGAAATCATTGCATCTAAAGCTAAAGGGGTAGTAGGAATATTGGGCAAACCTCTTTGTGCTGCTTCTTTATGCCATGCATCACTATAGCCATCTCCTTCAAATAATACTGATTTACATTCTACAATATATTTTTGAAGAATTTGTATGATAGCAACTTCTTTTTTCTCTCCTTTTGCAATTAACGTATCAACATCTGTTTTAAAAGTTCTTAAAGATTGTGCCATTGCAGCATTTAAAACTGTCATTGGTGTTGAACAATTTGCAGAAGAACCAACAGCTCTAAATTCAAATTTATTTCCTGTAAATGCAAATGGTGAAGTTCTATTTCTATCAGTGTTATCAAGCATTAATTCAGGGATACTTCTATGAATATCTAACTTCAAAATAGCTTCATCTTGTTCATCGAATTTATCACTAACTCTGTTTTCAATATCTGTTAAAACTTTTGCTAAATATTTTCCTACAAAAACAGAAATAATTGCTGGTGGTGCTTCGTTTGCACCAAGTCTATAATCGTTGCCAGCACTTGCTATAGAAGCTCTTATTAACTCTGCATAATCGTGTACAGATTTAATGGCATTAACAAAAAATGTTAAGAACATTAAATTAGTTTTTGGCGTTTTTCCAGGGCTTAATAAATTAACGCCTGTATCTGTTGCTAAACTCCAATTGTTATGTTTACCAGAGCCATTGATATTTGCAAATGGTTTTTCGTGTAAAAGAACTTTCAATTTATGTCTACGTGAAACTCTTTCCATAATATCCATCAACAATGCATTATGATCCACAGCAATGCTTACATCTTCGAATATTGGAGCACATTCAAATTGTGCTGGAGCCACTTCATTATGACGAGTTCTTAAAGGTATACCCAGCTTATAACACTCATATTCAAAATCACGCATAAAGGCATAACAACGTTCTGGGATTGAACCAAAATAATGATCTTCTAATTGTTGTCCTTTTGCTGGTGAAGCACCAAAAACTGTTCTTCCGCATTGAACTAAATCTGGTCGTGCATTAGCTAAAGCTTCATCAATCAAAAAATATTCTTGCTCCCAACCTAAAGTAGCAGAAACTTTATTTACGTTTTTATCAAAATAGTTGCAAACGTCTACAGCAGCTGAGTTCAAAGATTCTAAAGCTTTTAAAAGTGGTGCTTTATAATCTAAAGATTCTCCTGTATAGGAAATAAATATTGTGGGGATACAAAGGGTTTTACCATGACCAATTTCCATTATAAATGCTGGAGAAGAAGGATCCCAAGCTGTATAACCACGTGCTTCAAAAGTTGCTCTTAATCCTCCACTTGGAAAAGATGAGGCATCTGGTTCTTGTTGTATTAAAGCAGCACCATCAAACTCTTCAATAGCAGTGCCATCACTTTTTAAAGTAAAGAAACTATCATGTTTTTCTGCTGTTGCACCTGTTAATGGTTGAAACCAATGTGTAAAATGTGTAACCCCTTTTGCTAAAGACCATGCTTTTAAGCCATTTGCAATTTGATTTGCTACTGTTCTGTCAATTTTTTTACTTGATTTAATACTTGCCGATAGGCTTTTGAAAGCTTCTTCGTTTAAATATTGGCGTGCAACTGTTAATGTAAATACATTTTCTGCAAAAATATCTGTAATTTTTGAATTGTTTTCTGTATGTGTAATTGTGGGATGAGTTAAGATTTCCTCAATAATTTCAAATCTGATAGACATAATTTATTAAATTTTAGCAAAATAATGAAAAATATTGCAAAAAATATAAATTTTATATATATATAAATATTTTTTAAAGATTTAGTTTTTACTTCATCCCTTTTAATTTTTGTACTAAATAAACTTAATTTTGATTAATATTCAATGATGTATGTCTGAAAAGAAATGGTATGTAGTTTATTCGAAACCTCGTTGGGAAAAGAAAATTGATGCAGCTCTTGTAAATAAAGGTATAGAAAGTTGGTGTCCAATTTCTACAATTCAGAAACAGTGGTCAGATAGAAAAAAAACTATTGAAGAACCCATTTTCAGATCTTATGTTTTTGTACATTTAGATGAAACAGAAAAATATGAGGTTCTAATTACTCCTGGAGTTTTGAATTTTGTATACTATTTAGGTGAACCAGCAGTGGTAAGAGAAGTAGAAATTGAATTGATGAAGAAATTCCTTTTAGAAAAAGATGCCAAATTTGAAGTAGTATCCTCTGAAGGATTTAAACAAAATTCTAAAGTAAAAGTTAGTCATGGTGTATTTATAGATAAAGAAGGTACAGTTTTACGAGATGGCAAGAAAAAAGTGTATGTTCAAATAGAAAGTTTAGGGCAACTTTTGGTAGTTCAATTCAAGACAGATTATTTAATTCCAATTTAATAATTGCTACATTCTAATTGCTTTTAGAAAACAATATTATAAATTTATTTGTTCACTATTTCTTCAATAATTAATTACAAGTTTATATTTGACTACAGAATTTATTATGAAAAAAAAGATTGCCTTAGTTACAGGTGGATATAGTGGTGAAGCAGAAATAAGTTATAAAAGTGCTATTACAGTTGGTAATAATATTGATAATGATAAGTTTGATTTTTATACAATTGATATTAATTTAGCAGGTTGGTTTTATACTAATGAAAAAAATGAAAAATGTTTAGTAGATAAAACCGATTTTTCAATAATCATCCAAAATGAAAAGATAAAATTCGATGCTGTGTTAATGTGCATACATGGCACTCCAGGCGAAGATGGAAAACTTCAAGGGTATTTTGATTTAATTAATTTATCTTATACAAGTTGCAATGTTGCCACGTCTGCTTTAACTTTTAATAAGCGTTATACTCTTGCTGTTGCTGCTTTTGGTGGAATTAAAGTTGCAAAAAGTATTCATCTTTTTAAACAAAATAAATTAAATGTTGATGCCATATTGAATGAACTTCAACTACCAGTTTTTGTAAAACCTAATAATGGAGGAAGTAGTTTAGGCATGAGTAAAGTTGTTGACTCATCTGTATTAGATGTTGCTATTTACAAAGCATTTGATGTTGATGATCAGGTTTTAATTGAAGAAATGATTTGTGGAAGAGAGTTTACAATTGGTGTTTATAAAACAAAAAATGAGTTAATTGCCTTGCCAATTACAGAAATTATTACTCAAAATGAATTTTTTGATTATGAGGCAAAATATTTAGGTAAAAGTGAAGAAATTACACCTGCTAAAATTAATTCTGAAATGCAAATACAAATTGAAAGTGCAGCAAAGAAAATTTATTACTTACTAAATTGCAGTGGAATTGTTAGAATTGATTTTATTTATGATGAAAAAGATTTACAACCTTATATGTTAGAAGTAAATACTGTTCCAGGGCAAAGCCAAGCTAGTATTATACCTCAACAAGTTTTAGCTAAAGGATTAACTTTGAAAGAATTTTATACTTCACTAATTGAAAATGTTATCAACTAATTAATAGAAAACTTTGTTTAAAGCAATTACATCAAAAAGTCTTTTCATTAATATTCTATTTGGAATATTTTTAGTGCTATTATTTATTCTATTATTTTTTTATTCTTTAGGTTGGATAACTGGGCATGATAAATATGAAAAAGTGCCAGAGGTAATTGGCAAAAATGTTAATACAGCTATTGATGAATTAAAAGTAAGAGGTTTTCAAGTAGAAGTAATTGATAGTATTTATGATATTAATGCTCAGCGTTTAAGTATTTTAAAACAATCACCAGAGCCAGATGCTGTAGTTAAAAAGGGAAGAACAATTTATTTAACAATTAATAGACTTGAAGCCCCAACTGTTGAAATGCCCTATTTGGTTGGATTATCTTTTAAAAGTGCTCAAATGTATCTAGAAAGTTTGGGGTTAATACTTGGCGATACTAGTTATAAACCTGATATAGCACGTAATTCTGTTCTTAATCAAAGATTTGAGGGTAAAGAAATTAAGCAAGGAACAAGAATACCAATAGGCAGTAAAATAAATTTTGTAATTGGAAGTGGAATTGGTGAAAATGAAATGGAAATGCCAAATTTGGTTGGGTTATCTTACTATGAAGCTAAAATTTTATTAAATAGTATGAATATTATGGTTGGTATTCCAATTTTACTTGATGCAAATATTTCAGACAGCTCAAAAACCTATGTAATAAAACAAGAACCACCAGTTTTTTTTGAACCAATGCCTGGTCAGTTTGTTATGAATAAAATAAGACCAGGTCAAGTAATTGATTTGTGGTTAAGTTCTACAGCCCCTGTTTTAGATACCACAATATTTCCTAAAAATTAATTAGAAAAAATGTTTCAAACAATTACTCCAGAAGAGTTACAAAAGAAATTAAAAGCAAATGAATCTCTTCATTTAATTGATGTAAGAGAACCTCTTGAAAACGCAGAATTTAATATTGGGGGAACTTTATTTCCATTAGGAAAAATACAATCCATGCAAATCGAAGATATTGAAGATTTAAGAGAAGAAGAAGTTATAGTATATTGTAGAAGTGGTGCCAGAAGTGGCCAAGCTGCAATGATTCTACAACAATTAGGTTTTATTAATGTGACTAATCTTTCTGGTGGAATGGTAGCTTGGAAAGAAAAAATTGGTTAATTACAAATTGATGATCTTTAAAAAAATATTTTATTCCTGTTGTTTACTTTTTTTTGTTTCAAATTTATTTGCACAACAAAGCTTTATTCTAAAACAAAAGTTATTTCCTAAAGTAGAACAAGCTTTTAAATTGAAAGATGATTCTCTTAGAAAACAATTCGAAAAAGCTGGTTTAAGTTTTCCACCAAAACAAATTTATTTACGAAGTTTTAAATATGATAGTGAATTAGAAATTTGGGTTAAAGAACATCTTTTAGATTCCTTCAAATTATTTAAAACTTATAAAGTTTGTGCATTAAGTGGAAGTCTTGGTCCTAAAAGAATTGAAGGTGATTTTCAAGTACCAGAAGGGTTTTATTATATTAATGAATTTAATCCAAAAAGCATGTATCATTTATCATTAGGAATAAATTATCCTAATGCATCAGATATACTTTTGAGTGATTCTTTAAAGCCAGGGAATGAAATTTATGTACATGGAGGTTGCATTACAGTTGGATGTATTCCTATAAAAGATGCTCAAATTGAAGAGTTATATATGTTAGCTGCTTATGCTAAAGAATATGGACAAGATTTTATTCCTGTACATATATTTCCTGTACGTTATAATGTAAAAAGAAGTTTTGAATATTTAGCTTTACAAAGTAAAAACGATGAAGCTTATCAACTATTTGTAGTTACTATTCAAGATGTTTTTGATTATTTTAATCATAATAAAAAACTTCCAATCATTGCAATAGATTCAAAAGGAAATTATTCAGTAATTAGATAATCATTTACTTAATTATTGTAACACTTCCACCTATTTTTTCTCTACCATTTTTTGGATCTATTATATAGTAGTAAGTTCCAATTGGCAAAGGTTCATTATTTGTTGTATTACCATTCCAGTTTTTTGTATATCCTAATGAGTAGAAAACTAATCTTCCATATCTATCAAAAACCTGAACTATTGCACCAGGATAACTTTCTAAATGTTTAATTTCCCAATAATCATTCACGCCATCATTATTTGGTGTAAATGCATTTGGTACTATTGGTGCTTTAAGCACCACAATTAAAATATCATCTCTTGAAATACAACCACCATCACCAGTAACTTTTAAGAAATATCTTTTATCGTCTAATGGAAAAACCTGAGCATTTAATACAGTATCACTTATAATATTCAAATTTGGCGTCCATAAATATTTTAAACCATGGCCAAAATAGTAAGTTGGCTTAATAGTCAATAATCCTCCTTGTAAAAAAGTGGCTTGTGTTGGCAAATCAATAATTGGATATGGATGAATTTGTATGGATTGATAAAAAGTATCGCTAACACAATTATTATTATTAAATACGAACAGTGAAACAGATTTAATACCTGTATCTTGATATACTTGTATAGGATGTTGAGCATTTGAAGTATAACCAAAACCTAAATCCCAGTTCCATTGTTTCACATTACTTGTTAAGCCTTTGCTTGAATCTGAATAATACAATGCATCTCCAAAACATGCATACTTATTTGGAGCAATGGCAAAGCTTGCTTTTGGTTGTGGGTAGATGCTTCTCAACACTCTTGTTAAAAAATCTTTACAACCATCTTTACTGGTAACAATTAACTGAACATTTTTTGCAGCAGTATCTGAATATTGATGAGTAGGATTTTGAAGATTTGATTTTGAAGGATTAGAAACATCTCCAAAATTCCATAACCAATTAAATAGTGCATTTGAGTTATCACCAATAGTGGTACTATCTAAAAAAGTGCCTCTACCATCTGGTAAACAAATGGATGGTAATCCGAACTTAACAACTGGTAAGTAATTTATTTTAATTGGTCTTGAAATTGCATGATGACAACCACTATCTGTTGTAACTTTTAAAGTTACGTTGTAGGAATTAGCTGCATTATATTGATAAGAATAAATTGATCCATTAGATTTAGAAGATGAATTTCCATTGCCATAATTCCAATCCCACTTTACAACATTGCCAACATTTGCAATTGAACTATCTAAAAAATTAAAATTATTTTTTTCACACAAGGGAGTATTCACTCCAAACTTTGCAACAGGAGATTGAAACACTTTTATATTTCTTGTTGCTGAATCTATACAACCAAAAGTTGTAGAAGTAAAAGTGTATTTAATTGGGTAAACTCCAAAACTTACTGATTGTGGATTATATAAACCAGTTAAACTATCTACAATTCCTATTCCTTTAAAAATTTGAGTTCCAGGTACAGCTCCAATTTCAGAAGCTTCTGTTAGAATTCTTGCAATAGTATCATTGCAAATACTAACAATATTATTAAACTGAACTTTAGGACTTTGACGTAAAATGATTTGATTAGTTTTTGAATCAACACATGTACCTCCAGAATAAGCCAACATTTTTACATAAATATTTTTATTAGTTGGTTGTTGAAAATTTGTATAAAGATGACTATATACTTTGTTTGGATATGGATTATTATCAATTTCTTTAGTTAATGGTGCATTAACAGTATCCCAAAATATTTCAACTTGAGTAATACTTCCAAAATCTACTGTTGAAGTGTTCTGAATTTTTACAGAATCATTGCTGCACAATTTTGCATTATTTAAAATAGCAAAATTTGCTTTTGGAGTTGAACCATTAACAGTAAAACTACTCGTTAAAGAATCAGCACAAAATTTGTTTGATATAACATGAAGTTTAACTTGATAAATTCCAGTATTTGAATATTTATGAATAGGGTTTTTAATTGAAGATGTATTAGGATTTAAAGGAGGAGTTGCATTTGGATCACCAAAATTCCAAGCCCAGCTGAAATTAAGTTCTGAGCCATCAGAAATTTTTGTTGTATCTGTAAACAAAGCAAAAGCATCGTTCAAACAAACTTCATGTTATATCAAACAAATTTTGTGCTGATTCTTTAACGAGTAGTTTTACTGTTAATGGTTCAACTCCAAAAGCAAATTTTGC
>JAYVBS010000069.1:0-9253 GCA_043750315.1 Chitinophagaceae bacterium | reverse complement strand
TTCAGTAAAAGTTTGTAAGGTATCTGTAGTAGTATCATTCTTTACCCCAACTAATTTCAAACTCACTATATCTTGTAAATCATTTCTATTTCCTGCCCAATTAAAATTATACCATTTTTGTGCAGGGCCAAGTTTTGGAGAAACCATTAAACCATTATTCAGCTTGGTTTTTACATTTAATCTTAAAGTTAAAAAGTCGTATTGGTTTTGAGTAAATTGCCATATAGGTGTAAATCCATTATTATTTTTTTGATAAACAAAAGCAAAACATCTCATTCTATTAAATGAATCTACATCGTTAAACCCTACATTTTTTAAACGATGATAGATGCTATTACCTAAACCATAAACATTTTCATCTTGTTTCCAAGTTGCTGCATATGTTGGTACTGGCCAAAAAGGATCATCTATTATTACTGAACGAACTACCACATAAGCTCCATTTGGAATGATATTATCCATAAAGTCCATTGCTTTTTTTCTTCCATTAATATCTGTTGTATTAAAAGCAAAATCATATTCTTTACCTGGTGTACAACCTGATGTATATTCTAAACTTCCATATTGACCAGGTTGACCAGAACTATTATTATATAATCCATCTAAGGTTGAAGGATTATACACAGTAAAAGTTAAATTAGAGCCTCTCCAACAAATGCCTTGTGTTTTTGGATTTAAAGCATCATTAATTGCAATTGAATAAGCACCATCTGCTTGACCACCATAAGGAAACACTGCATTTCGAATAGTTAAGGTTTGATTAATGATAGGAAAATCAATTTTTCTACTTGTACTATCTGGTAATAAATTATTAAAACTATTATCTAAATGTTGAAAGAAATGTGACTGATTAAAACCACCTTTAGTTGCATTTTGTAAATACACAAAACTACTATTGTTCCATCTATAATTTCCTGTTAATGGTACAGGTGCAACACGCCAATAATATACAGTACTATCTGTGAAAGTAAATCCAGGATCAAACTCTAATAAACCACCTATTGATGAAATTGTTTTTATTTTTTTGAAAGATGAATTAAATAAAGCAGTTGTATCTATCTCCATGGTATACTGCTTTAAACTACTAAATGCATTAGCAGTTGAAGCCGCAAGTTTAATTTGAGCTTTATTGATTATTGCATACTGAAATGGATAAACTGGCTTTAACTCATCTTCAAAAATTACAAAGTTTTTTGTAATGCTATTATTGTTTTCACTTAATTCATCATACTTATTATCACTATCAATAGTTATAGTAATACTGTTATTTCCTTTATCTCTTAAAACATCAATAGGAATTACCAACACTACAGAATCTTTATAACGAACAGAAACTATTCTTTTATTAAGAATATCTTCTGTTGCTCCACTTGGATATTGTCTTCTAATAAAAACCCTTACAGAATCACCAATAGCTTTTCCAATATTATGTAAGTAGGCTTTATAAGTAAAATTATTATCAGCAACCGAAATGAAATTTGGATTTACAGAAACCTGTTCATCTTCAATCACAAAGTCTGGTTTTGTTGAAGCATAAATTTTTATTGCAGGATCTCCATGAAGTATAAATTGTTCACCATGAATTCTACCAAAAAAATCATTAAATGTTGCTGAGGCTTTTAATTGTGCTAGAGCTCCAAACATATTTTCACTCACTGGTTGATTGTACCCATTTTTGGCCAATGATTTATAGAATCCAGTAGAATAAAAATCTAAATATGTAGTCAGTCCAAAATGGGTTGCAGCAACAAAACCAATACTGCCTTTATTTTTAGCTAATACCCATCGTTCAGATAAATTAGTAATACTTGTAAATCTAACTTCATCAAAATCAAAAATATTATTTGCTGTACATCCATTCACTAAAAACAAAGGGTATTTACCTTGATTACTATAATCATTGGGTTCATTTAAATTATATGCTAAGCCTGAAGCTGATGAGTGACCAAAATAGGACACCAATCCAATTCCTCTTGCAAATAAATTGATTTGATCAGTATATGTAATAGGACTTATTTCACTCCCTGTAGATTTATTAAAATTGGTTACAGTGCCTCCAAAAAGAGTGTCTTTAATTATATTTTCATAGTTCCTTAAATAATAAGTAAACAAATTATTTTCACCATCATTTTTACCACCTGCAACATGCATTAAGTTTTTCATCCATGCTTTATTTGCAATAGTTTGATTAGCGCTAGTTCCTTGCAACTCATACTGTTTTACTTTATCTAAATAATCTAATACTTCTTGTTGATTGATTGCAGACAATCGTCCAAAACCTAATAATGGGGCTGGTTCATTATTATCAGGAGAAACCAACATGGGGTCTGATGCTGGCCAACCAAATGTTGGAACAAGATTTTCTAATTCAATGCTTGGATTGCTTTCATTGAAACGATACTGATCGTATGTAACACCTTTACCAATAAAAAATACTTGTTTGGGTTTTACATTAAAAACATTGTTTGCATATCTAAAAAAATTACGAATACTTAAAGGGTGTTTTTTTATTCCAAAAGCAAATTGATCAACCAACTCGTCTGCATCAACATATTTTGAATTATAACCACCACCAATTGCACTACTTCTATACTGACGATATTGTTCAATTGCATTGGTGCCAGAAGTTAATCTCTTATTTGAAACTATAATATAATCTCCTTGATTTGCAATTACAGCATAGTTTATAAATGTTTTTGTAGTAAGATTATTAACTATATTGATATTGCTAGTTTGTTTACTTACCAAAACAAAATCTCTGGTTGAACCCGATGCAGGTAATGCAAAACGCAAGATTCCATTTACTAAAGTATCTGCATGGTATGATTTCAAATTGGTAATATCGAATAATACAGGAATTGCAATGCCTTTATTAAAATTTGAAATTTGTAAAAAATTGCCAGAGCCTGTTGCAGGTAATTGAAATTCGAAATTAGTTGCTCCATCAAAATTAAATTGACGAGGATATTGCAATTCAATAAAACTTGCAACTACTCTATCAAAAACATCTACAGTAACAATTTCAATTGCTGCAGTATCAGTTGTTCCATTAAAAATTGATAAAGGAATATTATTATTCGTTTGAATTGAAGAAGTAAATCCACTAAATAAATTATCGGAAGCAATTGTACTATTTAACTTGCCTCTAATATTTCTAGTTTTAGATGAATTGCCTGCTACGCCTGCATTAAATATTGCTGCTGGACCAGTATTAAAGATGTATAAATTTTTTAGAGGCACTTTATAAGCACCAGTTGATAAATTAATATCTGCTGTTGATAAAAATTCACAAACGTCATAAGTAGAAGAATATACGTCTTCACCAACATTTAAAGCATAGCCTCTGTTTGCCCTTCCTTTAAAATTAACACGCAGTTTATGTAAAAAATAATTCTCTGCAGGTAATGAATTTCCTGCTACATTATTTGTAACATTTTGATATCTTAAATTCTGAATTATTATAGGATTAACAGTTAGAAAATAAACTGCTGTATCTGTTTGTAAGCTTAGTTTATCTGAAAGTTGATGGGCTTGATTTTTATATAATTGTTTATCTAATTTACCATTATTCATCTCTCCCCAAAATTCTATAAAATCTTGAGTATTCATTATACCACTTACAATACTTGTGTTTAAAGGCACTTGAACCCCATTACGCCATAATTGAAATTGTTCAATTGCTGTTGTTGCTAAACCAATTGAATTTAATGTAGTTTGATTTATTCTATATAAACCTGTACTCCCTACTTTAAACTTATAGTAGGTTTTATTAAAATCAATCCACTCATTATTGATGGGTTGAGCAAAAATTTTATTACAAAAAAGTAATACCACTACAATTCTCAAAACTGACTTCATCTAGTTAAAATAATTTTAGTAAAAATAACTTTATTTTCTCTTTAGCGTTAGTGGGTTGTCTGGTAAAATAGGATATAAAATATTATTATCTTAAATATGAACTGTAAATTTAATGAATAAACATCTTAGTTTTCATTTTTTCATCATGGCTATAAATATCATTTCTAAAATTTAATAACCCATACTTATCTACCCAAGTTGTAAAATACACAATAAAAACAGGTATTGACTTTTGTAAACTAATCCATTTTTCTTTTGGTAAATTCATCAAACTATCAATTTTGTTTTCGGTATAAGAAGTATCTTTTCGCAATAAATAAGTTGCAAATTTTTTAGGTTCACTTAATCTTATACATCCATGGCTTAAACTTCTGTTTGATGCCCAAAAATAATTTTTATTTGGGGTATCATGAAAATAGATTTCATAACTATTTGGGAATATAAATTTCACTAGTCCAAGTGCGTTTGTTGGACCAGCTTTTTGTCTTATCATTGGTAAATCATTATTCATACCATATTGCTCCATGTTATTTTTTTCCAAGTAATTTTTATCGTTTTGCATACTTGGTAAAATTTCGTTTCTTATGATGTTGTTTGGAATAATCCAATAAGGACTAAAAACTACATACTTTAAATAGCCATTAAATATAACTGTGGATGTTGCTGCTTTACCAACAATAACATTCATATCCCAAGTATTCACTGCACTATCAAAAACATGCATTTTAAATTCGGGAATATTTACAATAAAATAATTACTATCTTTTTCTTGTGGCAACCATCTGGCTCGTTCAAGATTAATTAAAATCTGTTCAATTAAACTACTTATAGGTCTGTTTAAAATTTGAATAAATGAATTATTTATACTTGATGAAATAGTTAAACCATATCTATTTTGTGCTTGTTTAACTGCAGCCAACAAAGTTGAATCGAATATATTTGTGTTATCGTTGTTAACTAAATCTCCCAATAAATTTAATCGATTTTTTATAGAAGAAATGATAATTGATGTATCCCCTAATTTAAACGTTTTCTTATCTAAAAATAATGAGTCAGATGGATATTTTTTTTGTACTGAATAATAAAATTGTAATTGTTGTTGCAATTTTTTATACTGAGAATTAAATGGCACATAAACTTCTGGGTTTTTACTTTTATTCAACAAAACAGTATCTAACAAAGAACTTAAATTAATTTTTTTGGTAGGAATAAACCATCCCAATTCAGTTACATTTAAATCAACTCCTTTGTAAACCTTAACTGCATAATTAAAAAATTGACCAGTAAATAGCAGCTCTGCTTTCAATAAATCTTTTTTATAATAATTGTGTTTGTTGTTTTCAAAAATTTTATAAAAAAGCAAAAATCTTGGATTAATTAAATTATTATCTTTTAGTTGAATTGCTGTTGAATTTAATAAATTATAAAAATTATAGGCTTGCTCAGATAGTCCTGTATTATCGAACCAAGCATATTCATAATTACGTTGTTTGTAAAAATTTAAAAACTGTTCTTCAAAAATTTTTAAAGATGAATCACTTGAAATAAACTCGGCTAATTGTGTGCTATCGAAAAATAAATTATTAAAAGAAGTTCCTTTTGTAATGGTAGTATCTCTATCAACAACTTTCCCTTTTTTATTTTTACAAGAAAACAATATACTAACTACAAGTATAGATAATATAAAAAAACGCTTCATTTAAATTGGATTGATTTGTTGTACTTGTTGCCAAACATCTTTGGCAATGGCGTCTTCATTTCTTTCACCATTAATAATACAAATTTTTTCTTCTAGTTTAACCTTTTCAAATGCTTCAAAGTATAATTGTTTCACTTTTTTAAGATTATCGAGGGTTTCGTACATTTCAATATTTTCTCTTCCTTTATTAATTCTGTGCATGCTTTCTTCGGGAGAAATATCAATAAAAATATTAAGGTCTGGTCGCAACAATTCAGCACTTAAAGCATTGGCTTCTATTACCCAATCCATTGACATATGAGCACCATGATAAGCATAAGATGAAAAATAATATCTATCAGTAATAACTGTAAACCCATCTTCCAACTTTTTCAAAATACCATTGGTTGTACTTAATAAATGATCTAATCTATCGGCAACAAAAAGTGCTGCAATGGTTCTATGATCTCCTTCCATTTTATGACTAAATATTTTTCGTATCATTGAGCCAATAGCACTATCAGTAGGTTCAAAAGTGCTGTATACTTTATGCCCTTGTGCCTCAAGTTTTTGGGTTAATAATTTTACTTGTGTACTTTTTCCGCTTCCATCAATCCCCTCAAATGCAATAAATAAATTCTTCTTCATTAAATCATAACATTTCTTCATCAAATATAAGAGAATGTGTTTTGTGAAATCTTTGGCAACAAGTATTAACTACAATTTATAAATTTCTCTATATTCGTACTTAAATTATAAATTATGTTAAGAACTGCAAATGCAAGATGGAATGGAACTGGTAAAGAAGGTAATGGTCAACTATCTACACAATCTGGTGTTTTAAATAATAATCAATATTCTTTCAATACACGTTTTGCAGATGGTATAGGAACCAATCCTGAAGAATTAATAGCAGCTGCACACGCTGGATGTTTTTCTATGAAATTAAGTTTTGTATTAAATGCAGCTGGTTTTACTGCAGATACTATTGAAACAAATTGTGAAGTTGAGTTAAAAGATGGAGTTATTACCAAATCTCATTTAGTGGTAAAAGCAAGTATTCCTGGCATTGATGATACAAAATTTCAAGAATGTGTTAAAGATGCTGAAACAAATTGTCCAATTAGTAAATTGTTTAACACAGCAATTTCTTCAGAAGCAGTTTTAATGTAATTTATGCTACAAAAAAAATTAAGTTTTAGAATTTTACATATTTGTATTTTTTTATTTTCTTTTTCTGCTGTTGCTCAAAAAGATTCTATTAAATACAATTTCTTAGACTCTATTAATTTAGATGATTTGTTTAAGTTAAGAGAAAAAGAATCTTATTTTAAATTTCAAACAAGTTATCTAACCAACTCTGTTTATGCTGGACGTAAGGATACTGTTGCCTTACCTTATTTAACACCAAGCATAGAATATAATCATAAGTCTGGTTTATATATTGGTGCTAGTATTTCTTATTTAGCCAACAGCAACTCTAGAATTGATTTATGGAGTCTTGACGCTGGTTATAGTTTTAATATTTTAAAAAAATTATCGGCTAATTTATATGTAAATAAACCGTTTTATAATTCAAGCAGTAGTAACGTTCAAAGTGATGTTAACTTTTATACAGGTGGCACTTTAACTTATGATGCTAAAGTGATTAATATTTCTGCTACAGGAAATGTAATGTTTGGTAGTGAAAATGATTTTTCACTAATTCTTTCTTTAGACCATCAATTTAATTGGGAGGGCAAAAACGATGAACTATGGACAATTTCTCCAATGTTGAACACCTATTTAGGCAGTGTAGGTTACTACCAGAATTATAAATTTAAAAGAATAAATCCTAGAAACAACTTACCCCAAACAGTTACTGTAACTATTAGCAGCCCAAATCAATTTCAAGTTTTATCTTACGAATTCTCTTTGCCAATTTATTTGGATAAAACAAAATGGGGAGTTTTTTTGAACCCAACATTTGCAATACCAGTTAATCCAGTAATTACAACTTATAAAGCAACTGGACCAAATGGTGGTATTATAATACCCGAAACAAAAATTACAGAAAATATTTCCTCTACTTTATTTGCAGAATTTGGTGTTTACTTTAAGTTCTAACTTAAACCGAATTGTTTTGAATGGTGTTGTGTATGCTTGTAATGCAATTGAATCCAGTCTTCAATATTCAATTCCCCAAAAACAGGATGAGGGGTTTTTACATCTGCATTTTCTTCGAAATAAGAAAAGAAAGTATTAATGTCAGTTTTCAATTCATGTAAAGAATCACTCATGTTTGCATTTCTTGCAGCAAATGCAGTTTCTGGTAACATAGGGGCTTTGGTATTTTCTTTAAATTCCTTATCGCTCCATAAAAACTCTCTGAATTTTGGCAATTGTTCAGTTGGAGTTACTTGCTGAAACTTTAGTTTACCATAAGATACTTTAAAAAAATCTGCAACATGCTCAACCATTTGTTGGGCATTCATTACACCCCAATTACCTTTTTGATCTGCAGATAAACTACTAACTAATTCTAAAAATTTTTGCTGTATAAATTTTTTTTTATCCATTGTTTAATTTTTAATATTAAAAAAGTCCTACTATAAAAGTAGGACCTTGCAGTTGGTTTTGGTGCTTTCGTCTATGATAAGTGATTATCAATTTTTTCACAAAGTGCTTTAAAAATTTCATCAACACTTCCTTCGCCATTTACACTTTGAACTTTATTAAATTTTTTATAATAATCTTCAACCACCGATGTTTTTTTATGATATTCAGCAATTCTTGCTTTTATTATTTCAACATTAGCATCATCATCTCTTCCACTAGTTAAACTTCTTTGTTGAATTCTACTGATTAATTCATCTTCGCTAACTTCAAGAGCCAGCAACATTTTAATTTCAGTATTTTTTAATTCTAACAAATTGTCTAATGCCTCACTTTGAGCCTCGGTTCTAGGAAATCCATCAAACAAAAATCCATTGGCATATGGGTTTTCTTCTAAAGCAGTACCAATCATACCAATAACAACTTCATCAGGCACTAATAAACCTTTTTCCATAATTGCTTTTGCTTCAATACCTAATGGCGTTTTAAAAGCAATTTCATTTCGTAATAAATCACCTGTACTCAGATGCTTCAGACCATATTTTGCAATTAATTTTTGACTTTGAGTACCTTTTCCACTTCCTGGAGGACCAAACAATATAATATTCAGCATTTACCTACTATCCTTGTGTGAATTACAAATATAGGAAAGGAGAGGTATTGTTAAAAATTTGTTTAATTTAATTAATTTAAAATTTTAAACCTCTTTTCGAAACTCAAATAACTCATTAGTAAAATAATTTTATGGGTAATATGAAAAAGATTAATATTTTACTTTCTTTTTGTTTATTGCTCAGTAGCTGCCAATCGCAGCCTTCAAATCCTTCTAAAATGGACTCAACTAAAAAAACAAATAATATTTATTACAACAGAGCAGATGAAAAAAAGGTTTCTGTAAACAACGATACTTGGAAGCAAATTCTTTCGCCCGAAGTTTATAGAATTGCTCGTGAAAAAGGAACTGAAAGACCAGGTTCCAGTGAATTTGAACACAATAAAGATATTGGCACTTATTATTGTGCAGTTTGTGGCAACACACTTTTTAAAAGTGATACTAAATTTGAAAGTGGTTGTGGATGGCCTAGTTTTTATGAGCCCTACTCTAAAACATCCATCATTTAT
>JAYVBS010000068.1:0-4029 GCA_043750315.1 Chitinophagaceae bacterium | reverse complement strand
TTATTTTCAATATGACTTACTTTAAATTCTGGAGGAGTTAGCTTTGGATACATAAGCATTATTCTATTATGAAACAAAGGCAGATTAACTAAAAATTCTTTTAAATTATTTCCTCCAGCTTGCATTAATCCTCCATATTTTTCCTTACCAGTTTTTAAAATCCACCATTCACCAAATGCATTTAAAACTTGTCCCACTGAAATTCCTAATACATCAGATGCAGCACCTGCAAGTTTGTAAGTAATATCATCATCGTAAGGTTCATTGCTTAAAAAAAAGTCAACATCCACGCCACTTTTTTCCTTAACTAAATCCCATTTATCTTCTCCAAAATTTTCAGTCACCAAATCTTGAATAGCTTTGTTTACTATACCGTACATAATTTTATTTTTTAGTTTAAGAATTTATTAATCAAGACCCCCAGCTTTTATCATTTTATAAATGGTGCTTTTACCAATATCTAAAAATTTTGCTGTGGCTATAACATCATCATTATTTTGTTTAAGATAGTGTTTAACAATATCTATTGTATACTGTCTTAAAGTTTTTTGCTTTGTAAAAAACACTTCATCGTTCTTGGTAGAAGTAAAAGTGATGTCATTAGCAGTTATTTCATTATTCTCACTCATTACTGCAGCTAAATCTATAATTGCTTTAAGTTCACGAACATTTCCTGGAAAACGATAGTTTAATAATTTGCTTTTTGCATCTTGCGAAAAATGTATAGTACCTAATTTATTTTCTTTTGCAAACAAATCAACAAAATGTTTTGCTAGAATTAAAATATCATTTCCTCTTTCTCTTAAAGGAGGTAATTCAATAGGCAAGCCCATTATTCTAAAATATAAATCTTCTCTAAAATTTCCTTTCTTCACTTCTTCAACAAGATTTTTATGTGTTGCAACAATTAACCTAACATCTAGCTTAACATTTTCGTTACCTCCTACCCTTACAACTTCTCTTTCTTGCAAAACCCTCAACATTTTTGTTTGTAAACTCAAATCCATTTCAGCAATTTCATCTAAAAAAATTGTGCCTCCATTTGCTTCTTCAAACTTGCCCAATTTTCTAGCTAATGCTCCTGTAAAAGCACCTTTTTCATGACCAAACAATTCACTCTCTATTAAATCTTTTGGAATTGCAGCCATGTTTACAGCAATAAAATTTTTCTTTTTTCTATCACTATTGTAATGTATAGCTTTTGCAACAACCTCTTTACCTGTTCCAGTTTCACCAGTTATTGAAACATTAATATTGGTTTTAATGGCTTTCTCCATCATAGTAAAAACTTTTTTTAAAGTTTCACTTTGACCAATAATAGTTTTATCGAAAGAAAATTTTTGACCAAGTTCTTCACGTAAATGTTCAACCTCTTTTTTAAGACTTTGATTTTCTCTAATTCTAATGATACTATTCCACAACAAATCTTTTGTAGCTTCATCTTTAATTAAATAGTCAGTTACTCCCATTTTGAGTAACTTAACTGCTACTGAAATATCTTCTTGTGAACTGATGATAATAACTGGAATATTTGGGTTGATTTCTTTTATTCTTTGATAAAGTTTATCACCAGTTGTATCGGGTAAAGAGAAATCGATTGTAATTAAATCTGGTTGTAAAGACATTTTTGATAAACATTCTTCACCAGTTTCAATTCGTGTTATTTTATAATCTGGATTTAAACCCAAATGATATTGCAGAATTTCTCCATACCATGGATCATCCTCAACTATAAAAATATTGTACATTGAACTTTTCATACTTGTGAAAATACTTTTTTTTCCAGAAAATCTAATTTTTCTAAAAAAAATAATATTTTAAATATCAAAAAATTTATCCATTTTAAAGAATTTTCCATATTATGGAATTTTATTGTTAATTTAAAGATTCAATTTTAAATGATTATCAATCACTTATAATGATGGTCTATTGTTTGGTTAGTGTTGGCATCTAAAAAATAAACATGCATACCCTTACACAACTAAACAAAAAAATTAAACTTGTAACAATTTTACTCTTTATCATATGTACAAGCTTAATTGCACAAACTGAAAATTTAAAAAGTGGTGCATTCATAATAAATATGAGTGCCACAAATCCTAATACTAAAGCAAATGGTTTAAAGCCATATGGTTTAATATATGATTTAATTAGAAATTATAATGTTCCAATTAAATGGATAATTAATCAATCAAAATCTAAAGATGGCATTGACTTTATTTACAATGGAACAAGTTTTTCGGGTGGTACTTTTATTATTCCAGCAGAATATAGAAATACAACTACTAATGTCAGAATCAATTATTGGGTAACCCAAGGCGTAATAGGAACAACTACTACTAATAATTTAATTGTAGATGTAACTTATACCATTACTTCATTTCCTAGATGGACACTTGATGCAAAAAATGGTTCAATTGCAGAAGGCTTTTTAATAAATGCTGGAATTACTAATACAGCATTTCCTGGTGCTTATAATTGGAAAGATCCACAACTGCTCGATGCATGTGATGATTTTTTTGTTATGCCTCATGCTGACCCAACTTGGGCAACACATAGCAGATTATACTCTTGGAACAAAGATTGCCTGGGAGCAATTTGGGCAGGCTGCCATGCAGTAAGTGTTTTAGAAAACATGAAAAACCCTTTAGATGCTTCTCAACAAACAAATTTTTTATCTACCACTGGCTTAGTACCTTATGGTTCACATGGCAATGGATTAACACCATATAATCATAGTTTTCCAAACGATCCAATTGCACAATATTTAGGCAAAACAGATTTGGCACATACTAACGGTAGTGAACAAGTATTTTTACCATCTTTAAATGGAGCTTGGAGATCAACTACTAAAATAATAACTTCTGATCCAACACAAAATGATATTCCATCGAAATCAGCAGGTCCAGCTGCAATAATTTTATATGGAAGAGGAATGGGTGCTAATGATAGAGGCTTTGTAATGTATGAAGGTGGTCATGATTTGGATAAAGGTTCTGATGATGATATTGCAGCTCAAAGAGCATTTTTTAATTTTAGTTTTTTTCAACTATCCATTAAATCACCACAAGTAAATGTAAATGGTGTAGCCAGCAATTTTATTATCAATAGTGGTCATTCAATTTCTGGTTTTACAGTTTCTGCAAGTTCACCATTGCCAGGAATTTCATATACTTATCAATGGAGTAGCAATTGTGGTGGAGTTTTTTCTGATCCAACAAGTACATCAACAAATTTTACTGCTGCTAATAATTCTATAACAACTGAAGGTGCCATTACTTGTTTGGTTAAAGACAATTGTGGAAGAACAACTTTTAAATCTTTCCCTATAAAAATAATTGGAACAAATGATCCATATGACACAACTCAAATGTCGAATTCTGCACCCAGTGTTGGCCCTATAAAGGGCTTTACAGAATTAATACCAGGAACTACAACTACATTAAGTTGTCAAACTCAAAATGGGGCTTGGAATAGTAGTAAAAACAATGTTGCATCTGTTAATAATAATGGATTAGTAACTGCTAATAGTGAAGGAGAAACAGAAATTAGTTATTCAGTTTCAAATACACATGGAACCACTAAAGTAAAAGTAACTGTAACAGTTTCTGGTCACTCAACAAACTCTGGTTTTTCTGGTGGTTTAGAAAGCAAGAGTTTGGGTAATGCATTTGCTGAAAGAGTTTTTAATAACATTAAAGAAAATAAATCAGCAATCATCGATTACAGTAAAGCTTCAGGTTTTATAAAAAATTCATTGAACAGAGGATTAAGTGTTGATGGTGGAAATGGAATGCAATTAAGTAATTTTTTACCAAGTGCATCTTTAATTGGAAATGATGTTAAAGCATATGTTACAACTCCACTTGATATTTTAACTTTCACAAATGCTGTAGATATTTTTTCTGTAGATTACACATCTAATGGAATTAATAAAGCTGTTGGTTTTGTTACTAAAACTTTAAGTGATGTTTATACTCACACTAAACCAGTTTGTGATCGTTTAAAAGGAGCAGTTTTATTAAACAT
>JAYVBS010000067.1:0-9367 GCA_043750315.1 Chitinophagaceae bacterium | reverse complement strand
TATGTTTGTAGATTTTTTGTCAATAGGTATTCTCTTCCTTTTGCCTTTATCTTCTTTGGCTGCTGGTTTTGGACGAGTTTCAACATTTTTTGGGAGCTCAATTTTTCCTAAAATCTTTGGCCCACTTAATTTTTCAACTTCAATATTTTCTACACGAATAATATCTTCTGATACTTCTGTTTCAATTTTTTCTGTAACTGCAATTTCTTTTGTTTGTTCTTTTGTTTTCTTAACTTTTTCAACAGGTAGAACTTTTACCTTTTCAATAATCTCTTCAACTTTTCCCTCAACTTCTTCTACTTTCTTTTTAACTGATTTTTTTGGTTTTGTTGATGAATCTATAGTACTTAAGTCAATTTTAGTTATTACTGTTGGTCCGCTAATTTCAGGTGATTCAATTTTTACAACTTTCTTAGTTGGTTCTTCAACTGGTTTTTTTTCTTCGATTTTCTTTTCAACACTAGATTCAACTGAAACCTCTTTCCATTCTGTTGAAACTTCAACCTTTGGCAAAATATCTAAATCTGTTTCAATTGTTATGTTATTAGCTTTTTTAGTTTCTTTTTTACCAATAGATAAATCTTCTTCATCACGTTTTCTTTTTCCATCATTAATATTCGTGTTTTTAGGAATTTCAACTAGATCAGCTTTGTTTTTAATAGCTTTATCACTACTAAACTCTGATTGAAGTGCATGATACATTTCAACAGATAACTTTGTTGTATCTTTTATTTCTTCCTTAAAGCCTTTACCGTCTAAAAAATCAATTATAGTATCTCTACCTACATTGAATTCTTTTGCTGCTGCTAATAACCTTGGTAATTTAATTTCTGACATTCAGTTTTGTTTAAAAAATTGTTACTCATAAATAACAACTTCTATCTGTTTTAATTTAAATAAGAGTTGCCTCCAATATATATAATTTATTCTTCGTCTCTTTCCATCTCTTCTGTTAAAATCTTTCTTACTTCTTCAATAGTTTCAATTTCTAAATCAGTTCTTCTTTCCAACTCCGAATCACTTAATTTTAAAACGCTTTGTGCTGTATCGCAACCTACACGTTTAAATTCATCAATAATCCATTGTTCAATTTCATCTGCAAATTCATCTAAATCATAATCAAATTCTGCAGTTTGTTCTTCATCTTCTCTATAAACATCAATCTCGTATTCTGTTAATTGACTAGCCAATTTAATATTCACTCCCCTTCTACCAATTGCTAAACTAATTTGATCTGCTTTTAAATATACATCTGCTTGTTTTTTATCGTTATCCAAATTCATAAAGCTAATTTTAGCTGGCGTTAATGAACGTTGAATCAATAATTGAATGTTGTTAGTGTAGTTAATAATATCGATGTTCTCGTTTTTTAACTCACGTACAATTCCATGAATTCTGCTTCCTTTCATACCTACACAAGCTCCTACTGGGTCAATTCTATCATCATAACTCTCTACTGCAACTTTTGCTCTTTCTCCAGGTTCTCTAACAATTTTTTTAATAGCAATTAATCCATCAAAAATTTCAGGAACTTCAATTTCTAAAAGCTTAGACAAGAATTTTGGACTTGTTCTTGAAAGAATAACTACTGGGTTGTTATTTTTTACATCAACACGAGCTACAACTGCCCTAATACTTTCACCTTTCTTGAAATAATCTGTTGGTATTTGTTCTGATTTTGGTAATATAAGTTCATTTCCTTCATCATCTAAACACAATACTTCTTTTTTCCAAACTTGATGAATTTCTGCAGAAACAATTTCACCTATTCTGTCTTCATACTTTTTAATCAGTACATTTTTCTTTAAATCTCCAATTCTGCTAGCTAATGTTTGCTTTGCTGCTAAAATAGCTCTACGACCAAAATCTTCTAGATTAACTTCTTGTAATAACTCTTCGCCAATTTCAAAATCTGGTTCTATTTTAATGGCCTCACTATATGCAATTTCAGCTAAAGGATTATCTACATCATCATCAGCTCTTATTTCACGTTTATGAATAATTTCCAAATCACCTTGTTCAGCATTTACAATCACATCAAAATTTTCATCTGTGCCATATTTTTTTCTAAGTAATGTTTTAAAAACATCCTCAACCACTTTCATCATCGTGGGTCTATCAATATTTTCTGCGTCTTTAAAATCTTGAAACGCATCAATTAAATTAATACTTGCCATACCATTTTATATTTAAGATTTACTTTTAAAATTTATTAATACTGTTGCTTTTTTAATATTATCAAAACCTATATTTTCTTTTGTCGTAATTGCTTTTTTTCCTTTACCACTAGTACTTTCAATAACAACTTCTTTTTCTAAGACTTCAATTAATTTTCCTTCTTTAATTAATTCGCTAGTTAAAATCAATTCAAAATCTCTACCCAAATTTTTTTTGTATTGACGAACAAATTTTAATGGTTCATCTATACCTGGACTAGAAACTTCTAAACTAAAATCACCTTCAGCAAAAAAACTTTGTTCCTCAATTATTTTGTATAATTTTCTATTAATTCTAACACATTTTTCTATAGTAACTCCATTATCTCCATCAACAAACACTTTAATGTTATTTGTTGGTTTAATTTTTATTTCTACACAAAACATATCTGGATATTCAATTAAAATTTCTTCGATATATTTTTCTAATAATTCTAAGTGTGCCACCATATCATTTTTTTAAAAAAGAGAAGGGAACGATTGTCGTTCCCTTCTTCAATTCTTAATTCCACTGCAAATGTAATGATTCAAGCTATTATATTCCAAATTAAAATTGCTTTCATTATTTTCGTATCAACAATAAGTTTTAATGGCAATAATTGATATTAAAATTCCCAAAACCCTTGCTTGGGCTTTAAGATTACCAAAAAATGATCTAAGACGGCAACAAATTAATGTTTTAAAGAAATTATTACGCAAGGCAAGATTTACAGAATTTGGGCAGGATAACAAGTTTGATGAGATATTAATATCGAAACATCCAGGCAAAAAATTTCAAGAAATTGTAAATATTTACAATTACAATTCTATTTATGATAAATGGTGGAACAAAACTTTAAATGGTGCAAGTAATATTTGTTGGCCAGGTAGTATAAAATATTATGCATTATCTTCTGGAACATCTGAAGCATCAAGTAAATACATACCCATAACAAATGATTTACTAAGAAGCAATAAAATTGTGATGCTAAAACAATTACTAAGCCTTAGAAAATATCATGATATTCCTTTAAGATCAGCTGGTAGAGGTTGGTTAACACTTGGTGGAAGTACAGCTTTAGAAAAAAATGCAAGTTATTTTGCAGGTGATTTAAGTGGCATTACAGTAAAAAAATCTCCTTTTTGGTTTCAACCTTTTTATAAACCCGGCAAAAAAATTTCAAGAGAAAAAGATTGGAATAAAAAGCTTAAAGAAATTGTAGCTAAAGCACCAGAATGGGATATTGGATTTATTGTTGGAGTGCCTGCCTGGGTGCAAATGTGTATGGAGATGGTTATTGAGAAATATAAGTTGAAAAACATACATGAGATATGGCCCAATTTAGATTTTTTTGTACATGGTGGTGTAAACTTAGAACCTTATAAAAAAGGATTTGAAAAACTTTTAGGAAAACCAATAACCTATATTGAAACATATTTAGCTAGTGAAGGATTTATAGCTTACCAGGAAAGACAAAATAGCAAAGGAATGAAGTTGGTTACTAATCAACATATTTTTTTAGAATTCATTCCATTTAACGAAAATAATTTTGATGCAGATGGAAATCTTTTGCCTCAAGCTACAGCATTAATGCTACATGAAATTGAAGAAAATAAAGAATATGCATTATTAATATCAACTAATGCTGGTACTTGGAGATATTTAATTGGCGACACTGTAAAACTTGTAGATAAAGAACATTCTGAAATAATTATTACAGGAAGAACTAAACATTTTTTAAGTTTAGTTGGTGAACACTTGAGTGTTGATAATATGAATCATGCAATTCAAATGGCTTCAAATGAATTAAATATTTGCATTTCTGAATTTACAGTTGCTGGAATTCCGCATGAATCTTTTTTTGCACATCATTGGTATGTGGCTTGTAATGATAAAATTGAAAAAAATACTTTAAAAAAAAGCTTAGATGAGCATCTTATTAAACTAAATGATGATTATGCAGTTGAAAGAAAATCTGCATTAAAAGATATTTTTGTAACAATACTTCCAGAAAAATGTTTTTTAGAATTTATGGAAAGTAAAGGAAAAGTTGGGGGACAACATAAGTTTCCGAGGGTTTTAAAAGGGCAAATGCTTGAAGATTGGAAAATTTTTATTTCTAAAAATTATTAACTTATGCTTACAAAAAACGACATTGAAAAATATTTTATTGCTGAAAAACAAGAAAGTATTTTATTTTTTTCTATAGGAATAATTGCAATTATTTCTGCAATATTTTTTATCTTTTATTTTAAGAATAATTTTTTTAGAGGAATTGCTATACCACTTATTGTAATTGGTATTTTGCAATGTATAGTTGGGTTTACAGTTTATTTAAAAAGTGATTCAGATAGAGTTAAAATGGTTTATGCTTATGACATGAACCCCAGTGAATTTAAAAAAAGTGAATTACCAAGAATGGAAACAGTAAATAAAAATTTTGTAATTTATAGATGGTCTGAAATTTTTTTATTATTAATAGGAATTATTATTTATTTAAAACTCAGGAATAACAATACAATTGAAAGTTCTTGGAGTGGAAATGGCTTCATATTAGGAATTGGAATTGCTCTTGCAATACAAGCTGCACTCATGTTATCTGCAGATTATTTTGCAGAAAAAAGAGCAAATATTTACATTAATAAAATCATTGAATTCATCAATAAAAATTAAATTATTATTGAGTTACTGCTGCAATTCCTGGAAGAATTTTTCCTTCAAAATATTCTAACATTGCACCCCCACCAGTACTTACATGACTTACTTTATCGTGGAAACCAAATTTATTTACAGCTGAAACACTATCACCACCTCCAACTAAGCTATATGCTCCATTTTCTGTAGCTTGTGCAACAGCTGTTGCAATGGTTTTTGTACCATGCTGAAAACTACTCATTTCAAAAACACCCATAGGGCCGTTCCACAAAATTGTTTTACTTTTTAAAACAACATTTGCAAATTGCTGGCTTGCATTTTCACCAATGTCTAAACCCATCCACCCATCAGGAATATTGTTTGATGGAGATGAAGATTTATTTGCATCATTATTAAAATCATCAGCAATTATAGAATCAGAAGGCAAATGTATATTTACACCTTTTGCTTTTGCTTTTTCAAGTAAATCATTAGCCATATTGAGCCTATCATCTTCGCACAAACTTTTTCCAATATTTCCCCCTTGTGCTTTCATAAAAGTGTAAGCCATTCCTCCTCCAATAATAATATCAGTTGCTCTTTCTAGAAGATTTTCTATAATCAAAATTTTATCAGAAACTTTTGCTCCACCAATAATAGCTGTAAATGGTTTTTCTGCTTTTAATAATACTTTTTCAGCAGCAGCAACTTCTGCATCCATCAATAAACCAAAAAATCTTTTTTCTGGCTTAAAAAATTGTGCAATAATTGCAGTAGATGCATGAGCTCTATGTGCAGTACCAAAAGCATCATTTACCCAAACATCTGCAAGACTTGCTAGTTTTTTTGCAAAATTTTCATCGCCTGCTTCTTCTTCTTTATAAAATCGTAAATTTTCTAGCAATAAAACTTCACCTGGTCGAAGTGTGCTTGATGTAAGAGTAGCTTGCTCGCCAATACAATCATCAGCAAAAAATACATTGGTTTTACTACCATCTTCATTTAAAAGTTGGTACAAATGTTTAATAATATGCTTCAAAGAATATTTATCTTCAGGTCCTGACTTTGGCCTGCCTAAATGGCTCATTAATATCACACAACCACCATCGTTTAATACTTTTTTTATTGTTGGCAAAGCTCCACTGATTCTAGTATCATCATTAATTGCAAATGTTTGTTTATCTAGTGGCACATTAAAATCAACTCTTATTAAAACTTTTTGATTTGCAAAATTTGTTTGTGAAAATGAAGCCATAAATAATGTTTATTAGTAACAAAGATAATTGCGAAATTATTTTTAACAACTGATTTGTTTTAACTAAGAAATTAATTAAGTTACTTTGATGGATTGAAAGTTTTAGAAATGAAAATATTTATAGCAATTATAAAATGGTTTGTTGGATTATTATTTATTTTTTCTGGATTGATTAAAGCAAACGACCCTTTAGGCTTAAGTTATAAAATGGAAGAACTTTTTGAAGCTTGGCAAATGCCTTTTTTAAATAATATTTCTTTAAGCAGCTCTATCTTAATGAATATTATTGAAGTGGTTGCTGGTGTTGCAATTATTATGGGTTATAAAAGTAAATTCTTCAGCAGAACATTATTATTGCTCATAATTTTTTTTACTTTTTTAACAAGCTATGTTTTATTTAGTGGAAAGATTGCAGCATGTGGTTGTTTTGGAGATTGTGTGCCTTTAACACCAATTCAAACTTTTACAAAAGATATTTTTTTATTATGCTTGATTGTATTTATTTCGATTCATTACAATAAGATTGAGCCAATTTTTTCTACCAAAATTTCAAAAAATATTCTAATTATTTCTATATTATTAACTGGTTTTTTACAATGGTACGTATTAAAACATTTGCCTTTTTTGGATTGTTTGCCATATAAAAAAGGAAATAATATTTTACAGCAAATGCAGGCTCCACCTAATTCTTATCCTGATAGTGTAGTAATTTATTATAATTATAAAAAAGATGGGAAACTTATTAAAATAAATGCATCAAACTTCCCAGATGATTTTGATTCAACTTATGTACAGGTTGGTGATGAAGAAAAAATTATTGTTAGAAAAGGAAATAACACTCCCAAAATTGTTGATTTTACATTATCGAAACTAAATGATAATATAAATGTTGCTCCAGAAATATTGCAACAAGATAAAATGTATGTACTGATTTTAGCGAAGAAATTTCCTAATAAACCAAATGCAATATCAGATTTTCTTAATATTTCTGTTTTACAAGAATTACAAAAACAATATCCTATTTATATTGTTACAAGTGATGTTGCTAATGCTAAAAATTTATATTTAAAAGATGTGGAATTGTTGAAATTAGATGCTACTGTTTTAAAAACTGCTGCTAGAGTTAATTCAACATATTTTTTAATGAATGGTGCAACAATTTTACAGAAAGTTAGTGCTACTGATGCATCATCTTTATTAAAATGATTATTTAAAAAGTTGATAAGTTAGAAAGCTTAATAAATAAGCTAAACCAGTCATGTATACCATTTGAATTATAGGCCATTTCCAAGTTTTAGTTTCTCTTTTTACAACTGCCAAAGTGCTCATACATTGCATAGCTAAAACATAAAACACCATTAATGAAAGTGCAGCTGGTAAAGTATATACCAATCTTCCATCTTTATGTTTAGCAGCTTTTAATTTATCTCTTAAACCAGATTCATTTGAATCTTCAACACTATATAAAGTTGCCATAGTACCAACAAAAACTTCACGTGCTGCAAAAGAAGTAATTAAAGCAATTCCAATTTTCCAATCGTAACCCAAAGGCTGAATCACGGGTTCAATAGCCTTGCCTAAATATCCAGCATAAGAATATTCTAGTTTTTCTGTAGACAATTTTTTTGTTAACTGCTGATGATTATTTGGTGAATTTTTAATTGCAATAGCAAATTTATTTTCAGCTTCTTTTATTTTATTTCCAGGGCCATAACTACTCAAAAACCATAATAATAAACTAATTACCATTATTACTTTACCTGCATCCAAAACAAATATTTTAGCTTTCTCGAACATGGTAACTAAAATATTATGCCAACGAGGAGCTCTATAAACTGGAAGTTCTAAAATAAAAAAACTTTTCTCTTTTATTTTAATAAAAAATTTAAAAATATAACTCATTATTAAAGCCATAATGATGCCTAATAAATACATACACATCATCACTAATCCCTGCAAACTTAAAAGCCCAAAATAATAAACATTAGGAATAACTAATGAAATTAATATTGTAAAAACTGGCAATCTAGCACTACAACTCATTAAAGGAGTAATAAGAATTGTCAATAATCTTTCTTTTTTATTTTCAATATTTCTTGCAGCCATTATTGCAGGCACTGCACATGCAAAACCACTAATCATTGGCATTACACTCTTTCCATTTAATCCAGCTTTACGCATAAATCTATCACTCAAAAATCCAATACGAGCCATATAGCCAGTATCTTCTAGAATAGTAATGAGGCCAAAAAGAATTGCTATCTGTGGTACAAATACTAAAATTCCACTTAAACCAGCAAGTAATCCATTTACAATTAAACTTGTAAGTTTATTGGTGGGTAGAATATTATTTAAACTAATGCTGAGTTCTTTAAATACCCATTCAATTCCATCCATTGGAAATTGTGCTAACCAAAATACACTTTGAAAAAGGAAAAATAAAACAGCTGTTAAAATTAAATACCCCCAAATCTTATGTAATAGAATATTATCTAATCTATCTGTAAATATTTTTCTATCTAAAGGATTCGGTTCTGTAACAAATAACTTTACTATTTGCCTTATTTTATGATACCGCTGAATAACTTCTTCTGCTTGAGTTTTTGTTGAATTAAATTGATTTTTCTTTTCTATAATATTAAATTCATCTTTAAAAGAATTCTGAATTTCTAATTCATTATAGTTTATTAAAAAATGTAATGCTTTGTAATTAGTAAAATTATTTTTTTGTTGAACTTCATAAATTGCATCAGTTGCTAATTTTTTTACATCTATAAAATCTTCTCTAGCATTAACATTTTTTTGTTGTAGTGTTTGTGATATAATTTTTTTTAGTTTTACTAGTCCTTTATTTTTTCTAGGATTAACCTCCACTATTGGAATACCCAATTGCAATTGCAAACCATCAATATCAACTCCAATTTTTTTGGCTTGTGCAATATCATTCATGGTTAAAGCTGCAACGACTGGAATTTTTAAATCCATGATCTGAGTACAAAACAATAAGTTTCTCTTTAAATTACTAGCATCAATAGCAATTAGAATTAAATCGGGTTTAACATCTTCATCTAACCCCATTAAAACTTTATAGGCTACCCATTCATCTGAACGACGGGGATATAAAGAATAAGTTCCAGGCAAATCAATAAGATTAACTTGAAATTCTTCAATATTAAGATGGCCTGTTTTTTTTTCAACAGTAACACCTGGAAAATTTCCAACATGATGTTTTAATCCTGTTAAAGAATTAAACAATGAGGATTTTCCACTATTTGGATTACC
>JAYVBS010000066.1:0-9376 GCA_043750315.1 Chitinophagaceae bacterium | reverse complement strand
TCAACCCAAGTTGCTTGTTTGTCAATTGTTTTTTGAGGAGGACATTTAGGTAAAGTAAAAGAATAAATGCCTAAAATAATTGCACCTACACCACCTATTAAAAACTGATTGGCGTTGGCTTTACTACCAGAAAGGTTGGTGATCCACATAGCTACAATAAAACCAATAGTTCCCCAAACCCTTATTGGTGGAAAAACTTTTACTACATCATAATCGAACTTCTTTAAAATAATATAAGAAGTAGAATTTGATAATGATATCGTTGGCATATAAAAAATCATTGCTAACAAAATCACATAAAATAAAGTGTTGGGATCGTCAACAAATGGAACATAAAATAAAACCAATCCATACAAAATGTGTAAAATGCCATACAGCTTTTCAGCATTCATCCACTTATCTGCAATGATGCCAATAATGGGTGGCATAAAAAGAGAAGCAATTGCAAGAGTAGAAAAAATTGCTCCAAACTCTGGAAAAGACCAATGTTTTGCATTAACACAATACGTTCCAATTGTAATTAGCCAAGCTCCCCAAACAAATAATTGAAGAAAACTCATTACGGTTAAACGAAACTTTATATTCATAACATACAAGTATTAAAGTTGTTGAAGTTAAGGGAAAAAGATATTTACCAAACAAATGTGATTATACAATTCTTCTTAAAGCTTCTCTTGCACTTAAACCAGTGAGTTGATGTTCTTTAACAAATTTCTTTACCCAAGTTGGATTTGATCTGCCATATTCTCTTAAAGCCCATCCAATAGCTTTTTGTACAAAAAATTCTTTATTTTCTCGAACATTTAAAATGTATTTACTTAATAGTTCTGTATTTGTATCTTTTTTATAAGACCTCTGAAACATAATACTGCTACGTTGTAACCAAAAATTTTTGTTTTGATTCCATCCCTCTGTTTTTGGAATTATTTGCTCAGGAAATTTCTTAAAATATGGGCCAAGAATTAATGATGAGATATGATCTACAGAATCCCACCAACTTTTATTTATTAAACAAAATTCTGCAAGCTCAATGGTTTCTTTTGTCCAATATTTTTTATGAAAAGCAATTATTTCTATTGCAACATAGTGAAACTCTCTTTCTGGTTGGTTGTATAAATTTTTAACTAAAGTTGCTAAATCTTTTTCAGAAAAATAACCCGATTGTTTAATTATAGAATTACTAATTACTCGCCTTTGCTTTGTATAAATACCAAAAAATTGAAATTGATTTTTCATGTATGCTGCTGCACCTAAAGACTGTTCTTTATCAGCAACAAGTTCAAAAGCTTCTTTTAAATCATCTATAAAATTTATTATTTTATTCTTCTCTAATGGCATGCCCTGTTAAGTTTATAAAGACATCTTCAAGATTAGCATTTTTTACAACTTTTGGTTTTTCAAAACCACTAGAAACCAAATTATCTATTAATGTATCTGGAGTGTCAATGGTAATAATTTTACCATGATCAATAATTGCAACTCTATCACACAACAATTCTGCTTCATCCATGTAATGAGTTGTAAGGATAACTGTTGTTCCTATACTTCGAATGTGTCGAATTAAATCCCATAAATTTCTTCTTGCTTGAGGGTCTAAACCTGTTGTTGGCTCATCTAAAAAAATAATTCGTGGTTTATTGATAAGTGTTGTGGCAATTGAAAATCTTTGTTTTTGACCACCACTTAATTCTTTGTATTTAGCTTTAGCTTTATCTGTTAAATTTACTTGTTGTAATAATTCCATTGCATTTACTTCTTCATTATACAATCCACAAAATAATTGAATTAACTCTACTAAATTTAAACCTGGATAAAAGCCACTGCTTTGTAGTTGTACACCAATTATTTTTTTTATTTCATTTGCTTGATTATCTAAATTAAAGCCAGCTACATTAATTGTTCCACTGGTTTTTGTTCTAAGAGTTTCTATAATTTCTAAAGTAGTAGATTTTCCTGCACCATTGGGGCCTAAAAGACCAAATATTTCATTTTCAAAAACTTCGAAACTAATATTTGATACAGCAGTAAAATCACCATATTTTTTTGTAAGATTTTTTACTGAAATGATTGATTTGCTCATAAAAAAGAATTACTCAAAAATAGATTCTTAATCAACAATTGTAAAAACTATTTGTTTATTTGCTACACAATATAAAAATATGTTAGTTAATTATAAGCATACAGTAACTGAAAGATTTTTGAAATATGTAATTATTGATACACAAAGCGATCCTCAAAGTAGCGATCATCCTTCTACTTCAAAACAAAAAAATTTATCAAAAATTTTAGTTGATGAATTAACTACAATTGGTGTTAGTGAAGTGGAATTAGATGATTTTGGTTATGTGTATGCTACAATTCCATCTAATAATAAAAAAAAGTCTCCTGTTATTTGTTTTTGTAGTCATGTTGATACTGCACCAGATTGTAGTGGTACTAATGTAAAACCTATTTTGCATAAAAACTATGATGGAAAAGATATTGGTTTACCTGATGATACTTCTCAAATTATTTCAATAGCAAAATATCCTTACTTAACAAATCATATTGGAAAGGATATTATTACGGCAAGTGGTAATACATTATTAGGTGCAGATGATAAAAGTGGTGTTGCAATTATTATGGATATGGCAAATTATTTAATAACTCATCCAGAAGTTGAACATGGCACAATAAAAATTTTATTTACACCAGATGAAGAAATAGGTATGGGAACTGCAAAGCTAAATGTGAGAAAACTTGCAGCAGATTTTGCATATACTTTAGATGGTGGAGAATTAGGCACTATTGAAGATGAAACTTTTAGTGCAGATGCTGTTACCATTACAGTTCATGGTGTTATTGCACACCCTGGAACTGCAAAAGGTGTAATGATAAATGCTTTAAAAATTGTTAGCGAAATTGTTGATGCATTGCCAAAAGATTCTTGGAGTCCTGAAACAACTCATAAAAGAGAAGGATTTGTTCATCCAATAAGAATAGAGGGATTAGCTGAAAAAGCAAGTGTAGATTTTATTGTTCGTGATTTTGAAACGAGTAAACTTAAAGCATATGAAGAAAGATTACAACAGGTAGCAGCAACCGTTTTACAACAACATCCTACAGCAACAATGAATTTTGTAGTGAAGGAACAATATAGAAATATGAAAGAAGTTTTGGATAAATATCCACAAGTAGTTAATCATGCTATTGAAGCGTATAAAAGAGTTGGATTGCAAGTTGTAAAAGAACCTATTCGTGGTGGAACTGATGGAAGTAAATTGAGTTTTATGGGTTTGCCATGCCCAAATATTTTTACTGGTATGCAAGCCATACATAGTAAGCATGAATGGATTGGAGTGAGTGATATGGAAAAAGCTGTTGAAGTTTTGGTTGAACTTGTAAAAGTTTGGGAAGAAAAATCTTAAAACAATTCAAGACTCCAAATTCTATGAAAAATTTCGTTACAATTAAGTTTGTTAATACCTTCTTTTTGTAATAAACCTCCTGATGTATTTACAGAATCTGCAATGCCACACCAAGGTTCAAGACAAACGAAGTTTGCGTCTTTAGCACTCCAAATTCCAAAGTAATTAAAATCATCAAATTGCATGGTTAAGCCATGAATGGAGAATTCACTTTTTAATGAAACTTTATTCGACTGTAAATTTTTAAATACTAATGCATCTTTATAAAACAAATCTTTTTTAAGTTGAAGTTGGTTAGTGTTATTTAGATAAGGTGATGATTCAATTTCAAGTAGACCATCATTTGTTAGAGGATAAATTCCAACATTTTCTGTTTTATTAAATTCTAAAAACCAATCATTAAAACTAAAAGTTTCAATTAAGGGAACTTTAAATGCTGGATGAGCACCAATAGAAAAATGTAATTCATCATCACCTAAATTTTCAACTGAATATTTGCAGTTAAGCTTGTTATTATTAATTGAATATTCAATGGTCAGTTTAAAATGAAAGGGATAATTCATTAAAGTTTCTTCATTCCATTGTAAAATAAATTGAATATTTGTTGATGAAATTTGAATGACATTAAATTCTTTTTCTCTTGCAAAACCATGTCGATTTAGAGAATAAGTTTTGCCAAAATAATTATAGTGATTGTTTTTTAAGCCTCCAACAATAGGAAATAAAATAGGACTTTTTTTTGCCCAAAAATTTGAATCAGCATTCCATAAATATTCAATTAAATTTTCTTTATTATAGATGCTCTGTAATTCAGCTCCAACACTTGAAATAACTATTTTTAGTTGCTCATTTTCAATATAATAATTTTCCATAATAATTATTCAAAAAAAGAAACTAATCTATTCATTACTTTCTCAACAACAGCATCAGGACAACTTGCTCCACTTGTTATCAAAATTTTGGTTTGTTTTTTTTTGGGAAGATAATTTTCAATAATTTTTTCTTCTTTAGTTTTCCAATCGCAATGAATAATTTCATGAGCATTTATAAGTTTACTGGCTTCGTCAATAAAATATGTTGGCAATTTTGCTTCACATAATTCAACTAAATGTGAAGTATTGCTACTGTTTCTTCCTCCAACAACTATGGCAATATCAGCATCTGTTTTTAACATTTCTATCACTGCAGATTGGTTGTCATTAGTTGCATAACATAATGTATCTCTAGTATCTGCAAATTTTTCTGATATATTCTCTAGAGTTAAATGATAAAATTTCATAATGAAATTTTTCAAATATTCTGAAATAGCTTGTGTATCTGTGGCTAATTGTGTAGTTTGATTTACTACACCAAATTTTTGTAAATCTTTTTTAATATCAAAGTTCTTAGAAAATCTTCCTGCATACTCTCTATAAAAACTTGCTTCAGGTAATTGTTTTGTCATGTATAAAGCCAAACGCATGGCTTCGTTCATGTTTTCAATTACAATAGTTGGTGTATAGATTGAAACTTGTGAAAATGTGGCCCTTGTTTCTTCATGTTTTGCTTTTCCATGAATAATAATGCTGTAACCTTTTTTAGCTATTTGTTCACCACGATTCCAAACCTTTTCAACGAAAGGACAGGTAGTATTATATTTTTCAATAATTATTCCTTTATTCTTTAATATAGATTCAATTTCTTTTGTAGTTCCAAAAGCAGGAATAATAACAACATCATCACTTGTAATTTCATCAAAAGAAATGATTTGATTTCCATAGGTGTCTTGTAAAAAAATAACTCCTAATTTTTTTAAATCATCATTTACATTTGGATTATGAATCATTTCACTTAGTAAATAAATATTTTTTCCCCTATTTTCTTCAATAGTTTTAAAAGCAATTTCAATAGCATTTTCTACACCATAACAAAAACCAAAATGTCGAGCTAAGTATATATGAAGGCTACCAAATTTAAGAAGGGTAGGTGTAAAATCTTTTTTAAGTTTATCTTCTTGCTTTCTATTTTCCTTAATTCCACTTAGCAAATTACTTTTATAAATATTTGGAACATCAAATTGTTTCATGTTGAAGTAATGTTATTACAAAGAAATACATTTATAGCTTGATTATTTCTTAATTTTATTTTTTAAATCTTGGTCTATTTCATAAGCTAATTCAACGGCTTTTGCTGCATTTACAATACCTCCAGAGGTACAAGCATCTTTAATAAATAATGGTTGGCTTCTGTTAGATAAACTCACAGAATTTAAAGAAAGTTCTGTAGGTTTTATAACTGAATTGATAATAATATTTTTTATTTGTTGTGCATTCAAACTCGGAAAATAGCTTCTCAATATTGCAGCCAATCCTGTAACAATTGGAGCAGACATACTTGTACCTTGTTGATTGCCATAATGATTTGCACTTGGTAAAGTTGAATAAATTTTTACACCTGGTGCAAATACATCAACAGTATTAATACCATAATTACTAAAGTTTGCTAAGAGGCTATAAGATGCAATATTGTAATCACTACTTGCTGCAACTGTAATAAAATTTGAAAGTTTAGTTTTATTTAATAAAGTTGGTGTTGGATAAGATTCTAAACTATCAATATTTTTAGCATCATTACCACTTGCATGTATGATAAGTACATCATTTTTTTCTGCATAAATTAAAGCACTATCTACCCAATTTTTTTCTGGTGAATAAGATTTGCCAAAACTCATATTAATTACTTTAGCACCATTATCAACTGCATAAAAAATTCCTAGTGCTACATCTTTATCATACTCATCACCTTCAGGTATAACTCTTACCATCATTATTTTTGCATGATCAGCAACACCATCAATTCCTAGTTTATTATTTCTTTGGGCAGCAATAATTCCAGAAACATGAGTTCCATGAATTGGAGTTGGTCCTAAAACATCTCCATTGCCATAAAATTTATCTTTTATATTGGCTTCATCATCAGCAATAATATTTTTTCTATAATTTATGGGTTCAGTATTTCTAGATTCAAGTTCACCCTTCTTTATTTCAATATAATCATCTAATTGAGAAATTACATTTACATTTTTTTCATCTGCATCAATCTCTAATAATTTTAGGTTAGTTAAATAACCATATTTACTTTGTTTAGCTAAAGCAGATATGGGTTCAAATTTTTCTAATTCAAGAGCTGTGTATTCAACAACTTTCATCTCATTTTTTAAGATTTCATCAAATCTTTTTATTGTTTTAACTGTTGCTTGAATTAAACTTAATTCCATTTCATCATCAGACGAATAATTTAATTCACTTTTTGCCTTAGTCCATATTTCAAATTGTTTTTTATCTTCTATTGTGAATTTTAAAGTATCTAGTTCTTTAGAACTAAATTTTTCTTTGTATTTATAATAAATTCTTGCTTTTTCACTGCTAGCTTTTGAAACATTTTCTCCTTTAGAATTTCCTAAAAAATTCCAACCAAAAATATCATCAACATATCCATTTTTATCATCATCAATTTTATTGTTGGGTATTTCTTTGGGGTTACGCCAAAGAATATTTTTTAAATCTTCATGTAAAGTATCAATTCCAGAATCTAAAACACCAACAATAATAGTTTTAGCAATAATTTTTTTTTGTTGAAGAAATTGATAAGCCTTTTTTAAACTAATACCATGATATGAATCTTCTGTAAAATCAAGTAAATACCAATTTTGAGGAATTTGTTGGCTCCATCCCTTTGCTAAAGAAATTGAAGTAAAAATTAAAAGGCACAATAATTGCTTCATGAAAAAAGTATCTTAAACACAAATTTGCGACTTAGCTTTCATTAATGATGATGTTACTGAGAATTTTAAGAAAAAGTTTAGGTTTACTATTCAAATATTTAATAATAAAAAAATGAAGCTAATTTTTATTTGTATCAACATTGTAACACTCAGTTTTTTTTCTTGTGCACAAAAACAAAAAATTATGAATCAATTGCCAAAAACTAATGTAGAATTAAAAAATTATGAATCTGTTGCAACATTTGCCAATGGTTGTTTTTGGTGTACAGAAGCAATTTTTCAGAATTTAGAAGGTGTTGTAAAAGTAACAAGTGGTTATAGTGGTGGACATGTTATTGAACCAAGTTATGAAGAGGTTTGTGATAAAAAAACTGGTCATGCAGAAGCATTAGAAATTATTTATGATTCTACAAAAATTTCATTTGATGAATTGTTAGAAGTGTTTTGGAAAACTCATGATCCTACAACTTTAAATCAGCAAGATGCAGATTTTGGACCACAATATCGAAGTGCAATTTTTTATCATAATGCTGAACAAAAAACAAAAGCAGAGCAATATAAATTGGAACTGGAAAAAGCTGCAATTTATTCTAACCCAATTGTAACAGCTATTGAGTCGTTTACTAATTTTTATCCTGCAGAAAATTACCATCAAAATTATTACAATAACAATGGAAGTTCAAACGGTTATTGCAGAGTTGTGATAACTCCAAAAGTTGAAAAATTTAAGAAAGTATTTAAAGATAAACTTAAGAAAAATCAATAAAATTCTATAGTGAAAAACTTTCTCCAATCTAAGAAAACTTTATTTTTTTGTTATTGCTTTTGAAAAATCTTTTGTCTTTTATTTAAATTAAAAAAAGAAAAGTCTTTATAAGTAATTTTCAATTAAAATTTTTATAAATCAAATTTAATTCCTTGAGCTAAGGGTAAACTGCTTCCCCAATTAATGGTGTTGGTTTGCCTTCTCATATAAGCCTTCCAAGCATCACTACCACTTTCTCTTCCTCCACCAGTTTCTTTTTCACCACCAAAAGCACCACCTATTTCTGCACCACTTGTACCAATATTAATATTTGCAATACCACAATCGCTACCACTATAAGATAAAAATTGTTCAGCTTCTCTCATATTTAAAGTAAACATACTTGATGATAAGCCTTGAGGTACGTTGTTTTGTTTTTCTATTGCTTCATCAATCGTTTTATATTTCATCATATAAAGAATTGGTGCAAAAGTTTCATGTTGAACTATTTGTAATTCGTTGGTTACTTCTGCTATGCAAGGCTGAACATAACAGCCACTTTCAAAGTTTTCTAAAACTTTTCCTTCTACAATAAATTTGCCACCTTGTTGTTTACATTGTTCAATTGAATTGAGATACATATTTATAGCATCTTTATCTATTAATGGGCCAACATGATTGTTAGCATTTAAAGGGTCTCCAATTTTTATTTGTTGATAAGCTTTTAATAGTTTTTCTTTAAATGCTTCATAAATATCTTCATGAATTATTAATCTACGAGTAGTAGTACATCTTTGTCCAGCAGTTCCAACAGCACCAAACAAGGCACCTACCAAAGCCATATCTAAATCAGCATTTTTTGAAATGATGATGGCATTATTTCCACCAAGTTCTAAAATGGTTTTTCCTAAACGAGCAGCAACAACAGCACTTACAGCTTTACCCATTCTTGTACTTCCTGTTGCACTGATTAAAGGAATGTTTTTATTTTCACTCATCCATTCACCAACTTCTCTTCCTCCTTGAACTAAACAGTTTACGCCTTCTGGAACATTGTTTTTTTCAAAAACCTCAGCAACAATATTTTGAATAGCAATACCACATAAAGGTGTTTTTTCACTTGGTTTCCAAATGCAAACATTACCACAAACCCAAGCTAATGCTGCATTCCAGCTCCAAACTGCTACAGGAAAATTAAATGCAGATATAATTCCTACAATCCCTAATGGATGCCATTGTTCATACATTCTATGATTGGGTCTTTCACTATGCATGGTTAATCCATATAATTGGCGAGAAAGGCCAACAGCAAAATCACAGATGTCAATCATTTCTTGTACTTCACCTAGTCCTTCTTGTAAGCTTTTACCCATTTCATAACTTACCAATTTGCCTAATGGCTCTTTATTTTTTCTTAATGCTTCACCTACTTGTCTTACTATTTCACCACGTTGAGGTGCT
>JAYVBS010000065.1:0-9384 GCA_043750315.1 Chitinophagaceae bacterium | reverse complement strand
AAAACCAGCTTTCAAATTTGAAAGCTGGTTTTTTATAATAGTAAATATTTTACATTGTTGCTAATTGAACTTTTTGAGTAAGTTCCTGAACATTTTCTTTAAAAATGCTATCAGTATCCATTAAATCTTTTACAGTTTGACAAGAATGGATTACTGTTGTATGATCTCTTCCTCCAAAATGTTCTCCAATAGTTTTTAATGAATTTTTAGTAAACCCTTTTGCTAAGAACATGGTTATTTGACGTGCTTGAACAATTTCTCTTTTACGAGTTTTATGTAAAAGCTTTTCGTAAGGTACACTGAAGAACTCGCAAACAATTTTTTGAATTGAATCAATAGTAATTTCTTTGCTACTTGTTCTTACAAAATTTCTTAATACTTTTTTAGTAAGCTCAACATCAATTTCTTTTTTATTAAGTGAGGATTGTGCAAGTAATGAAATTAAAGCACCCTTCAATTCTCTAATACTAGTATTAATATTATAAGCAACATATTTTACAACTTCTGCACTTAACTCTAAACCATCATCTTTCATCATTTTTTCTAAAATCTCAACACGAGTTTCATAGTCTGGAAGTTGTAAATCTGTACTTAAACCCCAACGAAATCTACTTAATAATCTTTCTTGCATTCCATCCAAATCTTTTGGTGGTTTATCAGAGGTTAATATTAATTGTTTACCACTTTGATGAAGGTGGTTAAATATAGCAAAAAATGCATCTTGACTTTTTTCTGCTTTTGCAAAATATTGTACATCATCAATAATTAAAACATCAATTAATTGATAAAAATGTATAAAATCGTTGATGGCATTATTTCTACTGTGGTCTTGAAATTGGTTAATAAATTTTTCACTGCTAACATAAAGCACTACTTTATTAGAATGTAATCTCTTTACTTCATTACCTATTGCTTGAACTAAATGAGTTTTTCCCATACCAGTTCCACCATATAACACTAATGGATTAAATGAACTTGTTCCTGGTTTTTCTGCAACAGTTTTACCAGCTCTTCTAGCAACTCTATTACATTCACCTTCTACATAATTATCAAAAATATAATTTGATTTAAGTTGTGGATCGATTTGCATTTTCTTGATTCCAGGAATAACAAAAGGATTTTTTACTGGACTATCAATAACTAAAGGAAACGACATTTCATTGTTAGAAACAGTTTTTACAGAAGTTGCAGGAAAATCAACACTGCCACTTCTGCCATTTCCACTATCTACCATAATTCTGTATTCTAATCTTGCATCTCTTCCTAATTCTCTTTTTAAAGTTTTTGCAAGAAGTGTAACATAATGTTCTTCGAGATATTCATAAAAAAATTGGCTAGGAACTTGAATCATTAAAACATTGCCCTTTAACTCAACAGGAGTAATTGGTTCGAACCAAGTTTTAAAATGTTGCCATTCTACAATATCCTTAATTATGTTCAGACAATTAATCCATACAGATTCTGAAGTTTTATTAGTCATTAGAGGCATCAATTTTTAAGAAGTTAGTAAATTCAAGTTTTGGTTTTTGCGACTAAAAAAAATTTTCTTTTCAACATTGTGGAAAAACTTTTGTCGTATTGCGAATATGGAATTTTTATGTTGAAAAAAAAAAGATTTTTAATTTGTTTTTTTGCTAAGAATTACAGTATGGGCTTTTGACATTTTTTTTCTATTTTTATTGTGTACTAAAAAGTCTAATCTGCCTAAAAACATACCTGCCCAACCCACCTGATTTACAATAACCTCACTATTCGTTTTATTGCTGTATTTTCTAGGTTGATTAAACAATCTATGGGTGTGCCCTCCAATGATCAAATCAATATCAAAGGTTTGCTTGGCAAGGGTTTCATCACTTACGGTTGCATCTAAATATCTATCCCCTAAATGAGATAAACAAACTACTAAATCACAACCTTCTTTGCGTAAATAAGATGCAGTTTCGTTTGCTTTGCTTATAGGTTCATGGTATATTGTTGCACCGTATAAATTTTCTGGAACTAATCCTTGTAGTTCTATTCCTACACCTAATAGCCCAACCCTAATATTTCCTTTTTCAAAGATTTTATATGGTAATGTTTTTTTATTCATTAATGTATTAGAAAAATCATAATTACAATTAATCAATGGAAAGCTTGCATGATCTAGTTGATTAGCCAAATTATCTATACCTCCATCAAAATCATGATTACCTATTGTACCAGCATCATAACCAAGCATCGACATGGCTTTTATTTCAGGTTCTCCTTTAAATACATTAAAATATGGAGTACCTTGAAACATATCACCAGCATCTAAAAGTAATACATGTTCTTCTTGATTACGAATTTGTTTGATGACTGAAGACCTAGCAGCAATGCCACCTAATCCTTCGTTTGTACTTCCATCCATTGGAAATGGTTCTAGTCTACTATGTACATCATTTGTATGAAGAATAGTTAATTTGTTACCAGTTTCTGTATTTTTTTTAGCATTAATAATGTTTGGTACTGCTAAAGTTGCAGAAACTAATAAACTATTTTTAATAAATTTTCTTCTATTGTTTAACATCTGTTATTCTATTTTCAATTTTTGCATCAATTGTATTGCCATTTTGTGTCAACAATCTTATATAATCAATAATAGCATCTCTTAATAAATAATTGTTGTTTTGTTTTGAAATTTTTTTAAGCATAGTTGTATTATCACCACCATTAACTATATAATCGCTGTTTGCTATTATATAAACAGAATCAACAATAATTGGTTTGCCATCAATTTGCACATCCACTAAAATTCTATCCTTCATAATGTAGCTTGCACCCTTCGAAATAGGCCAACCACCCATTTTACATGCATGTTGTAAAAATTCTTTTAAAACAGATCCATTAACTTCTTGTAAAATGATTAAATTATCAAATGGCATAATGTTAAAAACATCATTTACAGTTATTTCACCCTTTGGTAAATTAGACCTAATACCACCAGAATTAATAAAGGCTGCTGTAATTTTTTTATTAAATTTTTGTTCAGCCATATTTTTCATAGCATCTGCCATAAAATTACCAATAGGGCTTTCGATTTTTTTTGAATACAATCCATAAGTAGAAAAACCTATTATTTCATTTAAACTGCTACTTAATTGTTGTTTGTAAGGCAACAATAATTTTATACTATTACTATCTAGAATAATATTTTTTGTAATTGAGTAATTTGAATAAACAATCTGAGGTGGTTTTGTAGAACAACTATTTAATAGTAAAAAACTGATAATTAAAAAAAATATCGACTTCCTAAAATTGAAATTCATAAAACACAAATGATTCTGAAAGTTAAGCTGATTTATGAATTAAAAATATTTTTATACATATTTTTTTTAGAAACTACATTTGAACCAAAAATAAATACAATGAGTTTTGAAATTACTGGCAAATTAGTAGCTAAATACGACACAATTAATAGAACAGAAACATTTAAAACAAGAGAATTTGTTATTGAAAAATCTGATGATATTGGAGGAAGAATTATTACAAACTATGTAAAATTTCAGTCAGTTCAAGATAAAACAAGTTTACCAGATAAATTTAATATTGGGGATGAAATAAAAGTTTCTTTTAATATTAAAGGATCAAAATGGACTAAAGATGGTAAAGAAAATTACATCACAAATTTAGATGCTTGGAGAATGGAAACTGTGAAACTTTCTTCAAATAATGAAAGCAATAATCCAACAACTATTGATGCACCTGCCCCTGAAGATATTGTTGATGATTTACCCTTTTAAATTCTAAGTTTAAATGAATAGTAACTTAGAATTATATACTGAAGTTTGTAATCAAACTAGTGAGTTTACTACCAAAAAGTATAGCACTAGTTTTTATAGTTCAATTCAGTTGTTGCATAAAAGTTTGCATCAGCAGATATATAATATTTATGGTTTTGTAAGATTTGCAGATGAAATTGTTGATACTTTTCATGAGCATGATAAAGCTTCTTTATTTTATGATTTTAAGCACCAAACTCAACAAGCCTTAGAAAAAGGAATAAGTTTAAATCCAGTGTTGCAATCATTTCAGCAAACTGTAAGAGATTATGAAATAGATCAAGATCTTATTGATGCCTTTTTATATAGTATGGAATTGGATTTAACTAAGGATACATATACAGATGCAGAATACCAGCAATACATTTATGGCAGTGCAGAAGTGGTTGGATTAATGTGTTTAAAAGTTTTTTGTGAAGGAAACAATGAGTTGTATAAATCATTAATTGAGCCTGCAAGAAAACTTGGTGCTGCTTTTCAAAAAATAAATTTTTTGCGAGATATTAAAGCAGATGCTCTGGCATTGGGTAGAATGTATTTCCCAAACTGTGATTTTAATACATTTACTGAATCTGACAAAAAATTAATTGAAAATGATATTGAACAAGATTTTTCTGAAGCATTACTTGGAGTAAAAAAGTTGAATAAAAAATCTCAATTTGGGGTTTATGTTGCATTTATGTATTACTATAATTTGTTTACAACTATAAAAAAATTATCTGCCCAAAAAATTCTGAATACTAGAGTAAGAAATTCCAATTTCAAAAAAGGATTAATTATTATTCATTCATATTTGAATTACAAATTGAATAAATTATAGTTTAAAATAATTTTCTTGAAAAAAATTAAAGCAATTATTATAGGTTCAGGGGTGGGGGGCTTAGCAACAGCAATTAGATTAGCTTCTGATGGGTTTGATGTTGTTGTGTATGAAAAAAATAGTTATCCAGGTGGTAAACTTTCAGCATTTGAAAAACAAAACTATTTGTTTGATGCAGGCCCTAGCTTGTTTACTTGTCCAAACTTAATTGAAGACATTTTTAAATACGCCAATGAACCTATTGAAGATTATTTTTCGTACAAAAAATTAAATAATACTTATAATTATTTTTTTAGTGATGGTACTTCATTAGTTGCAAGTGCAGATATTGAAAAACTTAGTGATGAATTAGCATTAAAACATAATGAAAGTAAAGGCAGTATTATAAATTATTTAAATCAAGCAAAGAAACTATACACTAAAACTGGAAGTTTTTTTCTCGAACATTCATTACATAAAGCATCTTCTTTTTTCAATAAAAAACTATTAAATGCAATTGCAGGATTTAAACTAAAATTTATAAGTAAAAGTTTGAATCAATACAATACAAGTCAATTTAAAAACCCTAAAACTGTTCAAATTTTTAATCGTTTTGCTACTTATAATGGAAGCAGTCCTTTTTTAGCTCCAGCAATGCTTTCATTAATTAGTAATCTAGAGTTTAATGATGGAGTTTTCTATCCAAAAGGTGGAATGATTTCTATAACAAATGCTTTATACAATTTAGCTTTAAAGAAAGGAGTTCAATTTGAATTTAATACAGAAGTAAAAGAAATTGTAGTTGAAAATAATGTTGTCGAAGGAATTAAAACAAACTCAACTTTTATAAGTTCAGAATTAGTAATAAGTAATGGAGATGTTTACTTTACTTACAAAAACTTATTGAACAATATAACAGCTGCAAAAAAAATTTTAAAGCAGGAGAGAAGTAGTAGTGCATTAATTTTTTATTGGGGAATAAATCATGAATTTCCACAACTCGATTTGCATAATATATTATTTGCTGAAGATTATAAAGCAGAATTTGAAAGTATCTTCAAAACAAAATCTGTTTATCCAGACCCTACAATTTATATCAACATCACTTCAAAAATGGAACCTGAAATTCAAGCTCCAAAGGGAAAAGAAAATTGGTTTGTAATGATTAATGTGCCAGCATCTGAAGCAATCGATTGGCAAAAAGCAAAACCTGAATATAGAAAATACATCATCCAAAAAATAAATAAAACCTTACACAAAAATATTGAAGATTTAATTGAAACAGAAAAGGTTTTAGATCCACAATTAATTGAAACTAAAACCTCAAGCTATTTAGGTTCCATCTATGGTACCAGTTCAAATTCTTTACTGGCAGCATTTCTTAGACATCCTAATTTTTCATCTGAATATAAAAATCTTTTTTTTGTTGGTGGTAGTGTTCATCCTGGTGGAGGAATTCCGCTTTGTTTACATAGTGCTAAAATTACTACTGAAATAATTCATCAAAAAATTAACTCCAAACAGCCATAATTGCTCCAGCAATTGCACAACCAAGAATTTGATAACCACAATCAATTACATACAACATCGTAGGTTTCATAGTGTACAAATAGTTAATTGCAATTGCAGTTGAAGAAAAAAGCACACTCACAAAAACACCTATTTTAAGTCCATTCATACAAGTCGTTGTTCCAAAATGATGTTGTAAAATAGCAATTCCAATTGTTTGAACTAGTATCAAAACAAAACTACAAAACATTACACCACCAGCACCTTTTTTGGCATTGGGATCATCCATCTTTATTCCAGTTAACTCAAGCCATTTTTTTTGGAATAAAAAACTATACCAAATAGCACCCAAAGCGAAGTATGCAATTGCAGCAACCAATACATGTAACCAATTAAGGTTACTGAGAATTTCTGTAAACATAAAATTAGTTTTGGTGAAGAAATGATATGCAATGTAATAATAATATTTGTAATAAATTTTCTAACTTTTTAAATATTTAACAATTCCGAAACATTTCGTATTAAAATAATTCCCTTACATTTGAACTACGAAAATATTTGTACATTAAAAAAACTACTCATCATGACAAAAAAAATTATTAGCTGTGGAATATTGCTAATGGCTTTTACCACAAGCATCATTGCTCAAGAATCAATCGATTCTACAAAAAAAATTGAAAAGAAAGTTATCATTCGAAAATCTCGAGGATATAACTCAAATGACAAAAAAATTGTAATTATTGATCGAAATGAAAAAATCAATAACGATGATAATGTAAAAGGTGAAGGCTTAAAAAAAGAAAAGAAAATTACCATAATGGTAGATGGTGATAAGGTAACCATCCATGGAAAACCTGTTGAAAATTTATCAGAAAAAGAATTGTCTGAGTTAGATATTGATGCAGATCATTTAGGAATGGTTGCACCATACTTAAGATATTCAAAAGGAATGAATCAATATAGATCTAGAAGCAACGGACAATCTCCAATGGATGGTAAAGATTTTTCTTTTGAATTTTTTGGCGATATGAATATGCCACAAAATAAAGCATTACTTGGCGTAATTACAGATAAAGACGACAAAGGAGCAAAAATTACTAGTGTTACAAAAGAAAGTGCTGCTGAAAAAGCTGGGTTAAAAAAAGCTGATATAATAACAAAAGTAAATGAAGATGAAATTAAAAACAGTGATGATTTAGTAAAATCTATTGGTAAATATAAACCTGAAGATAATGTTGCAATAACATTTATTAGAGATGGAGAAACCAAAACAACAACTTCCACTTTAACAAAAAATAACATGAAAACAGAAAAAGTTTTTCAATTTAATGATATGAATAAAATGGTTGAAGAAATGCCTAGAGGCTTGTCACCTTTAAGAAGCACAAGAAGCTTAGGTGGAATGATGATGATGAATAAACCTAGATTAGGCTTAAAAGTACAGGATGTTGAAGAAGATGAAGGAGTTAAAATTTTAGAAGTTGATGAAAATAGTGCTGCTGCTAAAGCAGGTTTATTAAAAGATGATATTGTAACTTCTATTAATAATGAAAATTGCAAAAATGTTGATGACTTAAGGGCTAAAACAAGAAATTTAAAAGAAGGCGAAATATATAAGATTTCTTATTTAAGAAAAGGGAAAAAACAAACTGCAGAAATTAAGTTTCCAAAAAAATTGAAGACTGCTGATTTATAATTTTGAAGTTTGATTTTTTAAAAAGGTGTTGGTGAATATATTATTCATTCAACACCTTTTCATTTTATTGGACGAGAAAGAATAAATTTGCCAACTTTAATTTTTAAAACGTGGGAATATTATGAAAGTAATGAAGTTTGGAGGTACAAGTTTAGGTAACCCTGAGAGAATGCAACAAGTTATTGATTTAATATTTGTTGAGCCAGAATCTAAAATAGTTGTCTTAAGTGCTTTAAGTGGAACAACAAATACTTTAATAGAAATAAGTAATTTACTTTCTACAGGTTATAAAGTTCCAGCCAAACAGAAAATAGATGAATTAGAAAAAATTTATAAAAAATTCGTTGATGAATTAGTAAAAACTGAAATAGCAAAGGAAGATGCTTACAAAATTATTGTTGAACACTTCGATTTTTTAAATATCATTCTTAGAATTTCTTATAGTGAATCTTTAAATAAGGACATACTTGCACAAGGTGAATTGTTAAGTACAAAATTATTTTGTGTTGCTTTAAGTGAACGACAAATTCAACATACTTTTTTATCTGCATTAGATTTTATGTGTATAGATGAAAATGAAGAACCCAGATTAGAAAGAATTCAAAGAAGATTACAAGTATTAATGAAAGATTTTCCTAAAGAAACTCTTTTTGTAACTCAAGGATATATCTGTAGAAATGTAAGAGAAGAGGTAGATAATTTAAAACGAGGTGGTAGTGATTATACTGCCTCTTTAATAGCAGCAGTAATTGATGCTAGTGTTTGTGAAATTTGGACAGATATTGATGGTATGCACAACAATGATCCTAGAGTTGTAGAAAAAACAAAACCTATAGAAGTATTAAGTTTTGAAGAAGCTGCTGAGCTGGCTTATTTTGGTGCAAAAATTTTGCACCCCACTTGTATTTGGCCTACTCAACAAAAAAATGTTCCAGTTAAATTATTAAATACCATGCAGCCCAAAGCTACTGGTACAACTATTCAACAAACAGCTGGAAGTATTGGTGTTAAAGCCATTGCTGCAAAAGACGAAATAATTGCTATTAAAATAAAAAGCAGTAGAATGCTTTTAGCACATGGATTTTTAAGAAAAATATTTGAAGTATTTGAAAAATATAAAACCTCAATTGATATGGTAACTACAAGCGAAGTTGCTGTTGCTGTTACGATTGATAATGATACACGGTTAAAAGAAATTATAATTGAACTTGAACAATTTGGTACTGTTGAAGTATTAAAAAATCAAACCATTGTATCAATAGTTGGGAATGAAATTTCAAAAACAGAATATGTATTAACTTCCTTATTCAATGCAATAAAAGTAATACCAATAACAATGGTAAATTATGGAGGAAGTGCACATAATATTTCTTTATTAATTCCTTCAAATTATAAAAAAGAAACGCTGCAATTATTAAACAAAGGATTGTTTAACCTTTAATAACCTGCAACTTAATCATTATCTCTTTTATAGTTATAGCTTCTTTTTTTGCATATACCAAGTTCAATAAAAAAATAATTAAATAATTACAGATGATGAGATGTTAGCTTTATCATTTACATTGATTCTCTTAAACCAT
>JAYVBS010000064.1:0-4072 GCA_043750315.1 Chitinophagaceae bacterium | reverse complement strand
TTGGCATCTTGTCGATATTCTAAATCAAAAACTAGTTTTAAAAAAATAAGAATTAAAAAAATAATGGTATTAACTGTAAATAGAAAAACCAATGCATTGTTGTTCTGACCCAGGGTTGGTTTTTTATCGAAATAATCTCTTTGTCCCATTTGGTTTAATAGAATTTTGTTTTATTGCTTTTATTCCAAAAAAATACTAATGCAATGCCAACTACAGCACCTCCCAAATGAGCAATATGAGCCACATCATCTCCTGCAGAATTTTTTACAGCCATATATAATTCTATAGCAGCATAAATGATAACAAAATATTTTGCTTTTACTGGTACTAAAAAATAAATATAAATAAGTGTATTGGGAAATAAATATCCAAATGCTGCTAAACATCCAAACACTGCACCACTTGCACCATAAGTGGGTTCATTAAGTTTAAATAATGGATTATTGATATATTGTTCCTGCAATTCTAAAGGAATGCTTTGTAGTGCTTGAGCAATGGGTTGTAAATCGTTATATAAAAAAAGCATATGTGCTAATGCTGCACCAAAGCCACAAGCAAAATAAAAAATAAGAAATCTTTTCATGCCCCAAAGATTTTCTAGTATAGCACCAAACATCCATAGAGCTAGCATGTTGAATAATAGATGGCCAAAATCTCCATGCATAAACATATGTGTAACTAATTGCCAAGGTTTAAACCAAGAGCTTTGCCAAGTGTGTAATGCAAACCATTTGTTCATATCAAAAAACTGAACACCAATAGTATTTTGAGCTAAAAAAACTAGTCCGTTAATTATTAAAAGATTTTTAATAACGGTTGGTAAAATTTCAAATCTCGAGGGTCTAAATTCTGTCATCTTGTTTATAACTTAAATAGTATTTTTTATTTTCAATTGAACCACATTTTCTATATGATGTGTATGAGGAAACATATCTACTGGTTGTACTTTTGTTACTTCATATTTTTCATTTAGCAATGCCAAATCTCTTGCCTGTGTTGCTGGATTACAACTTACATAAACAATTAAAGGTGCTTCTATATCCAATAATTTTTTTATCAACTTTTCATGCATTCCTACACGAGGGGGATCTGTGATAATTACATCTGGTCTTCCGTGTTGTTTAAAAAAATCATCTGTACAAATATCAATTACATCTCCAACAAAAAAATCAGCATTGGTAATGTTATTTAATAAAGCATTTTCTTTTGCATCGTCAACTGCTTCTTTAATCAATTCAACGCCAATAATTTTTTTTGCATTCTTACTTACAAAAATACCAATACTTCCAGTACCTCCATATAAATCATAAACCGTTTTTGTTGAATTTAGTTCTGCAAATTCTCTTGTTATACTATAAAGTATTTCTGCTTGCTTAGTATTGGTTTGAAAAAAAGATTTTGGACTAATTTTAAATTGATAGTTTTCTATTTGTTCAATTATAAATCCTTTTCCTTTATAGATTATTGGATTTTGATCAAAAATGCTATCATTAAATTTTAAATTAATGGTATAAAGCAATGTTGTAATTTCTGGAAAAGTTGAAACCATAAATTGCATGAGCTGTTCAATTTTTTCTGAATTGTTTTCTCCTACAACAACATTCACCATTAATTCTCCAGTTGTTGCCAAACGAACCATCATGTTTCTCATAAAGCCTACATGATTTCTAATATCATAAAAACCAAATCCCTTTTCTTTTAAAAATTGTGTAACTACATTTCTTATTTTATTGGTTGGTTCTGCTTGTAAATGACAGGTTTCAATTTCAACAACTTTATCAAAAAAACCTCTAGCATGAAAACCCGCTGCACCAATTATACTTTCTGAATTTTCTCTATCGATACTTTTCATTTCCTCGTAAGGAATAAATTTTTTTGTAGAGAATGTGTATTCTAATTTGTTTCTGTATTGTTGTGTTAAGGTTGCCCCTTTAATAGGTAGAATTTCTGGCAAAGGAACTTTGGCAATTCTTTCTAAATTATCTTTTACTTGTTGTTGTTTATACAACAATTGTTTTTCGTAAGGTAACATTTGCCAAATACAACCACCACAAACACCAAAGTGTTTACAGAATGGCTCAACTCTATCTTTAGAATATGATTTAAATGCAATAGGAAAACCTTCGGCCCAATCTTTTTTACTCTTAGCAAGTTTTATATCAACTATATCTCCAGGAACTGTTTTTTCAACAAAAATTATTTTACCATCTATTCGAGCTATACTCTTTCCTTCAGCAGCATAATCTTCAATTAAAACATCGTGCAAAACAACTGCAGGTTTCTTTTTTTTCACCCTGCAAATGTAATGTTGTAAAAGTTGATTTTGGTTCTAGTAGTTGTATAAACTAATTTACTTTAAGCATTGCAATGACTTGCTGTACTGTTTGGTTTTGCAGCCTTGCATAGTAAACGCCATTGGGCAAAACACCACTATCGAAAGTTGCAGTATAAGTTCCAGCAGTTGCATAGTTTTGATCAACAATATGTTTTAGAACTCTACCTAAAGGATCAATGATTTGTACCAAAGTATAGCCACCATCTGTATAAAAAGAAATTGTGGTTTTTGTATTAAAAGGATTTGGATAATTGCGAATTAAATTATTGCCAGAATTATTTGGGTTTGATGTTTTGCAACCTGTTGTACTAACTATTGGTAACGATTGATAATTTTTTAATAGTACTGTTTGTAATGCAGTATTATTTATGCACAACCAGTTTTCTAAAATGCTTGCATATACACTTCTAAAATCGTATTGATAAGGAATATTATCATTCACATTTACCGTTGTTCCAATGGTTGGTGTTTGTCCTATAATTCCTGGTAAAACTTTTTTGCCAAAAACAAACATTGGGGCAGCAGAGCCATGGTCTGTTCCAGTGCTACCATTGCTTTTTATTCTTCTTCCAAATTCAGAAAAAGTCATTCCTAACACCCTATCTTCAACACTTAAGAATTTTAAATCATCCTGAAACGCTTTAACAGCATCGCTTACACGCTGTAATAAAGTAGCATGAGTACCAATTGTTGTGTCTGTAGAAACAACTTGTGCTGCATGTGTATCAAACCCTCCCATACTAACCATGTACACTCTAGTTTTTAATCCTCCTTTAATTAAACGTGCTACAATTTTTAATTGATCTGCTAATGAGTTGCCAGTAGGATAAGTTGCTTGAGTTGTAACTTTTGCTGCAGCATCTTTTACCACTTGGGCATATTGTTGTGTTTGTTGAGAGATGGTTCTAATGTAAGTCAACTCTTTGCCTGCAGGTGTATTTGGTGCAGGATCTTGAACACCATTTACTAAATTATAAAATGAAGATGGGTTGCTAATACTCATTCCCATGCTTACTGATGGGCCTTGCAAAGTAAACGATGTTATGGAACCTATTTGAATTGCCAATGGGTCAGTCATGGTTGTGTTGGGATAACCATTTGGAAAATTTGGATACTCATAATTTAAATATCGCCCCATCCAACCACTTTGTAAATATTGATTACTATCGCTTCCGCTCATCCAAATATCAGTTGCTCTAAAATGCGAAAAATTTGGTGTTGGATATCCTACAGATTGAATGATTGAAACCTTGCCTTCATTATACATCGATTGCAACCCTGTCATTAAAGGATGTAATCCAATTTTAGTTGTTCCCGATAAGTTAAGCACTTTATTTTCTGGGATAGCAATATTATTTCTTGCATTAAAATAATTACTGTAAAATTCTAACGGTACAATTGTATTTAACCCATCATTACCGCCATTTAATTGTATAAGTACTAAAACATTGTCGGTTTCAGTTGTTGGCAACATTAATGCTTTGTATAATGGAGATTGATCGGTTAATGCATTTAATGAAAAGCCATTAAATAATCCTGGAAGTAGAACACTTGCAGGCAGGGATTGTCTTAAAAAAACTCTTCTTTTCATTTGTACTTTTTTAAGCTAATTGGTATTCTGATAAATTCATAAAATACTTAACCAAATCCCTAACTCGTGTTTTGGCTAAATTGGCATTTGCAGTATTGCTTGGGTTAGTAATAAATTCTACCCAAACATTTGTCCAATAATAATCT
>JAYVBS010000063.1:0-4096 GCA_043750315.1 Chitinophagaceae bacterium | reverse complement strand
ATTGTTATCAGATTTAATATTAAATCTCATTTTGCCAAATCCTATAGGATTTAATTTTACATTAATAAACTTTATATTTGGTAGAATTATTTTAAATTTCATACATTATTTTTCTTGGGTTGTATTTGTATTTGCTTTATTATATTTTGCCAAACGGTTGCCTTCACAATTAATTAATAATCAATCAACCCAATTTCAAAAATAAAATGTATTCTTATTTCAAAATGGCTTTAAACTACTGTTATTATTGGCTTACAGCTAGTAATAGTAAAGGTCATGGAATGCATTCACCTTACGTTTTTAAATTAATTCAAAATGTTTTATTAGATGAAAGATGTTTTTATCAATTTGATTCTATCGAACATTTGAGGCAAAAATTGTTGAATAATGAAAATGAAATTGAAGTTGTAGATTTTGGTGCAGGATCAAAAAATCTCTCCTCTAAAAAACGAAAAATTTCTGCTATTGCGAAATCATCACTTAAGCCAAAAAAATTTAGTCAACTCTTATTTAGGCTCGTAGATTATTATCAACCACAAACTATTTTTGAGCTGGGTAGTTCATTAGGTATTACAACTTCATATTTAGCTTCTGCAAATGCAAAAAGCAAGGTATATACATTTGAAGGTGCACCAGAAATTGCAAATATTGCAAATCAAAATTTTGAACTACTCCATTTAGAAAATATAGCATTAACAGTTGGAAATTTCGATGACACCTTAAGTAAATGTTTATCAAAAGTTGAAAAAGTTGACTTTGCTTTTATAGATGGTAATCATAGATTAGAACCAACTATAAATTACTTCAATCAACTACTTTTAAAATCAAATGAAGAAAGTGTTTTTATTTTAGATGATATACATTGGAGTAAAGAAATGGAACAAGCTTGGAAATTTGTAAAGCAACACAATCAAGTAATTGCAACAATAGATTTATTCTTTATTGGAATTGTAATTTTTAATAAAGATTTTAAAAAGAAACAGCATTTTTCTGTAAAATATTAAATCTTTATTGTAAAAAAGTTTATCTTGCAGCCCATGGAATTTTTATCACAAAACCTTGATTTTTTAGACCACCCTGTTGTTTAATTTTACTCAACTATAATTCCTTTGCTTTTAGTTAAAGCATTCTCACTATTATTATTAAAATTTTTATATGCAAACGCAACAATTATCTGAGCAAACAGCTCAATATTTATTATTAGAAGAACAATTTGGAGCCCATAATTATCATCCCATTCCTGTAGTGTTAGAAAAGGGAGATGGTGTTTTTTTATTCGATGTTGATGGCAAAAAATATTACGATTTTTTAAGTGGTTATTCTGCAGTAAATCAAGGGCATTGCCATCCAAGAATTATTAATGTTTTAATTGAACAAGCAAAAAAACTTACACTTACATCACGAGCTTTTCATAGCAATTTATTAGGTGAATATTCAAAATATATTACTGCTTATTTTGGGTATGATAAAGTATTACCTATGAATACAGGTGTTGAAGGAGGTGAAACTGCAATAAAACTAGCAAGGCGTTGGGGTTATGATAAAAAAGGGATAGAAGAAAATAAAGCTAAAATCATTTTTGCTGAAGGTAATTTTTGGGGTAGAACCTTAGCTGCAATATCTACATCTACAGATCCAAGTAGTTATAAAGGATTTGGTCCTTTTATGGCTGGTTTTGAATTGGTACCTTATAACGAAACTGTAGCTTTGGAAAAAGCATTTCAAGATAAAAATGTAGCAGCTTTTATGGTTGAACCCATTCAAGGAGAAGCTGGTGTTGTGTTACCAGATGAAGGTTATTTATCTAAAGTTCGCGAGTTATGTACAGAGTATAATGTTTTGTTTATTGCCGATGAAATTCAAACTGGATTATGTAGAACTGGTAAAATGTTGGCTTGTGATCATGAAAATGTTCGTCCAGATATTTTAATTCTTGGAAAAGCTTTAAGTGGTGGAGTGTTACCTGTTAGTGCTGTGTTGTGTGATGATGAAATTATGATGAATATTAAACCTGGTGAACATGGCAGTACATATGGTGGAAATCCTTTGGCCTGTGCTGTTGCTATGGAAGCTTTACAAGTGTTAAAAGATGAAAATATGGCTGAAAATGCAGAGAATATGGGACAATTATTAAGATCTGAATTAGCCAAATTAAAGTCTCCTTTAATAAAAACCATTCGTGGTAAAGGTTTGTTGAATGCAATTGTGATTAATCATGAAAATCCAGAAGTTTCTTGGAATATTTGTTTAGCATTAAAAAATAATGGTTTGTTGGCAAAACCTACTCATGGAGATAAAATAAGATTTGCTCCTCCATTGTTGATTACTAAAGAACAAATTTTAGAATGTGTAGGAATTATTGATACTACTTTAAAATCTTTTGTATAAGATTTGCATAATAAAACTACTTAAATTGGACTTTGTTAACCTTAATTTTGTAATCAAATTGTAACAATGCAAATAGAAGCTGGTGAACTCTTAAAAAATATCAATAATCCTGATGATCTTAAAAAAATCAACAGAGAAGATTTGCATTTGGTTTGTGATGAACTAAGACAATATATTATTGATATTGTAAGTGTACATGGTGGACATTTTGGTGCTAGTCTTGGTGTAGTTGAACTTTCAGTAGCCCTGCATTACATATATAAAACACCTTATGATCAATTGGTTTGGGATGTAGGTCATCAAGCTTATGGGCATAAAATTTTAACTGGTCGAAGAGACAATTTTATTACTAATAGAAAATATAAAGGGTTAAGCGGTTTCCCAAAAAGAAGCGAAAGTGAATATGACACTTTTGGCGTAGGACATTCATCAACATCAATCTCAGCTGCATTAGGAATGTCAATTGCTGCAAAATATAAAAAAGAAGATAGAAAAAGTGTTGCAATAATTGGTGATGGAAGTATGACTGCAGGATTGGCTTTTGAAGCTATGAATCATGCAGGCGTAACTGATAGTGATCTATTAGTTATTTTGAATGATAACTGTATGAGTATTGATCCAAATGTTGGTGCATTAAAAGAATATTTAACCGATATTACAACTTCACCAACTTACAATAAAATGCGAGATGAAGTTTGGAACATTATGGGTAAATTACCTGTAGGCAAAAACTTCAGCAGAAGTATGGCAAGTAAATTAGAAGCCAGTGTTAAGGGTGTTGTTAGTCAAAGTAGCAATTTATTCGAAGCATTGAAATTTAGATATTTTGGCCCTATCGATGGCCATAATATTACTAATCTTGTAGAAACTTTAAAAGATTTAAGAAATATACCTGGACCTAAATTATTGCATATTGTTACTGTAAAAGGTAAAGGTTATTCTTTAGCAGAAAAAGATCAAACCAAATGGCATGCACCAGGATTATTTGATAAAATCACTGGTGAAATCATTAAGAAAAAAATTGATGTTCCTCAACCCCTAAAATATCAAGATGTATTTGGTTATACAATTATTGAATTAGCAAAAACTAATGATAAAATAATGGGTGTAACACCAGCTATGCCAAGTGGTTCTTCTTTAAAATATATGATGGAACAAATGCCTGATAGAGCTTTTGATGTAGGTATTTGTGAACAACATGCTGCAACATTAAGTGCTGGTTTAGCAACACAAGGCATTAGAGCATTTTGTAATATTTATTCATCTTTTATGCAACGTGCATACGACCAAGTGGTGCATGATATTGCCATTCAAAAATTACCTGTTGTCCTTTGTTTAGATAGAGCAGGATTGGTGGGTGAAGATGGGCCAACACATCATGGATGTTACGATATTCCTTATTTCCGTTGCATTCCAAACATGATTGTTTCGGCTCCAATGAATGAAAAAGAGTTGAGGAATTTGATGTTTACTTCTCAATTAGAATCAACAAAAAATCCATTTGTAATTCGTTATCCAAGAGGAGAAGGAGTGATGGCAGATTTGCAAAAAGATACTATGGCAGAAAAATATCCTTTTGAAGAAATTGAAATTGGAAAAGGAAGAAAATTAAAAGATGGAAGCGACATTGCTATACTTTCATTTGGTCACCCAGGAAATTTTGCACAAGCTGCTATTAGAGAATTAAGAACAGATGGCATTGATCCTG
>JAYVBS010000062.1:0-4103 GCA_043750315.1 Chitinophagaceae bacterium | reverse complement strand
GCAGCATGGCCTGTTGCAGCAGCTATAAGACATTTTAGAGATGAGTTTGAATGGCATATTACTAATCCTCAGGAAGCACAAATTAGAAACTTTGGATTAGCACATTATGCAGATGAAATTCATGTTCCAGTAACAGTATAAATTATGAGTGAAAATTTATATAAAGTAACCATCGACAACATCACAATTGAAGTGCCAGCAGGTACTACAATTTTAAATGCTGCTCGTCAAATTGGAGGAGATGTTACACCTCCTGCAATGTGTTACTATAGCAAATTAAAAGATAGTGGCGGTAAGTGTAGAACTTGCTTGGTAGAAGTTGCAAAGGGTTCTGAAAAAGATCCTCGGCCAATGCCAAAACTTATGGCAAGTTGTAGAACAACTGTAATGGATGGAATGGAGGTAAGAAATATTACTTCACCAAAAGTATTAGAAGCTCGTGAAGGCGTTGTTGAATTTCTTTTAATTAATCATCCTTTAGATTGCCCTGTTTGTGATCAAGCAGGAGAGTGTGATTTGCAAGATTTAAGTTATGGACATGGTGAAGCATCTACTCGTTATGAATTTAAAAGAAGAACTTTTGAAAAAGTAGATTTAGGAGATTATATTCAATTGCACATGACACGTTGTATTCTTTGCTATCGTTGTGTTTTTGTTGCTGATCAATTAACAGAAAAAAGAGAACATGGTATTTTAGATAGAGGAGATCATTCACAGATTGCAACCATGATTCAAAAGAATTTGAAAAATGATTTTATAGGAAATGTAATTGATGTTTGCCCTGTTGGTGCATTAACAGATAAAACATTTAGATTTAAAAATAGGGTTTGGTTTACTAAACCTGTAGATGCTCATAGAGATTGTAAAAAATGTTGTGGTGAAACTCAATTATGGATGAGGGGTGATGAAGTATATAGAGTTACTGCAAGAAAAGATGAATGGGGTGAGGTTAAAGAAGCATCAAATGGTAAAACTGGATGGATTTGCAATACATGCAGATTCGAGAAAAAGAAAACAGCTGATTGGATTATTGAAGGTCCAAGTCAAGTAAGTCGTCAATCAGTAATTTCTCAAGGTCATTATGTAAATGTAGTTAAACCTCAAGAAGTTTTTAATGATGTTATGAAAGGTCGTGATCCAAAATTATTAATGGATATTCATGATGAAAGTGAAGTAAATAATCCAACAGTTGATTTGAGTAGTTTTAATAGGCCACCTCATTCAACTGACTTTAAAAATAAAAATTAAACATGTTTTTGCTATCATTAGATTGGTTGTTATTGTTAGAAAAATTTGTGCTAATAGTGATAATTGTATTTGCAACTTTAGGTATTGCATTATACACAACATTTGCAGAAAGAAAAGTAGCAGCTATTTTACAAGATAGGCCAGGACCTAATCGTGCTGGACCTTTTGGAATTTTTCAACCCTTAGCAGATGGAGTAAAAATGTTTACTAAAGAAGATATCATTCCAACAGATGCAAACAAATGGTTGTTTATTCTTGGTCCAGGATTAGCCATGGTTGCAGCTTTAATGACCTGTGCTGTGATTCCTTGGGCTGGTAGTATTGAACTAAATGGTCATCAATTTCCAATTCAAATTGCAGATATAAATATTGGCATTTTATACATTTTTGCAGTTGTAAGTTTAGGAGTTTATGGTATAATGATTGGTGGCTGGGCAAGTAACAATAAGTTTTCTTTAATGTCTGCTCTACGTGCAGCAAGTCAAGCAATCAGTTATGAGTTAGCAATGGGTTTAAGTTTGTTAGCATTGTTGTTTATGACTGGAGATTTAAGCTTGGGTACCATTGTAAAACAACAACAAGGAAATTGGTGGAATGTGGTATACCAACCTTTAGGTTTTTTATTATTTTTTATTTGTGCCTTAGCTGAATGTAATAGAACGCCTTTCGATTTGCCAGAAGCAGAAAACGAATTAAATTTTGGTTATCATCAAGAATATTCAAGTATGAAACTTGGATTCTATTTGTTTGCTGAATATATTAATATGATAATGAGTAGTGCAATAATGGCATCACTTTATTTTGGTGGATATGATATTCCTTTTGTAAACGATGCTAATTTGTATGCAAGCATTGGTAACTGGGCAGCATTATTACAAGTTGGAGTTTTATTAACTAAAATAGTAATCTTTATTTTTGTTTTTATGTGGATTAGATGGACAATTCCAAGATTTAGATATGACCAATTAATGAATTTAGGTTGGAAAACTTTAATTCCATTAGCATTATTTAACTTAGTTGTAACTGGTGCATTGATTTTATTAAAAACTAATGGTTGGCATTTTTAATTTTTATGAGAAATAAAATTAGTACAGATATAAATGTTGATTCAAGATGGAAGCAGCTTAATAATATTTTATATTATGGTTTTCTAGTTTTGATGATCGTTAGGCTAATTGTAAGATTGAGAGATAGATATAATGTTGAAAAAAGTGAGCTTAGTGATATTTTATTGATACTGGCTTTAATTGTATTTCTTAGTTGGGGAATAATAAACATTTCGTATAAATTTAAACCAAATTGGTTTTATAAAAAAGAAGTCGAGTAAAGATATTTAGTTGAAGAGTGCGACGTCCACTTAGCTTTGCCATTTGGAAAGGCAACTGAAGATGAATTGAAAAATAAAAGTTCGAATAACAAAAATTATCTATACAATTATGTAATTTAATTGGTTTAGAAATAACAAAAAATATATTTGCAAATAGTAAAAAATGCAGGCATTAACAAATAGAGTAAAACAGGTTGATAGAAGCCCAATGACTTTTCTTGAGAGAATTTATCTCTGGAATATTCTTAAAGGAATGTTTATCACATTTACACACATATTTACAAAGAATCCAACCATTCGTTATCCTGAACAAAAACGTGAATTTAGTCCTGTTTTTAGAGGGTTACATGTATTAAATAGAGATGAAGAAGGTAGAGAAAGATGTACAGCTTGTGGGTTATGTGCAGTGGCTTGTCCTGCAGAAGCAATTACAATGGAAGCTGCAGAAAGATTGCCTAGTGAAGAGCATTTATACAGAGAAGAAAAATATGCAGCCAAATATGAAATAAATATGTTGCGTTGTATTTTTTGTGGATTGTGTGAAGATGCTTGTCCTAAAGATGCTATTTATTTAAGTGAAACTTTTGCTCCATCGAATTATACAAGAAAAGGATTTATTTATGGCAAACCAGATTTGCTAATACCTGATCCTAAAACTGAAAAAGTTGAGTTTGAAAAAGCAAGAGGAGTTTAAAATGTAGAATTAAGAATTATGAATGTAGAATGTAAAATTCATAACTCATAATTCATAACTTATAATTGAAAAAATGAATTTAATACAAATCATGTTTTGGTTTTTAAGTGCCTTGGCTGTAATAAGTGCTATTATGGTGTTGGTAAGTAAAAATCCTATTTATAGTGTATTGTGGTTGATAGTTGTATTCTTTGCAATTAGTGGTCATTATGTTTTAATGAATGCACAATTTTTAGCTATCGTAAATTTAATTGTTTATGCAGGTGCCATAATGGTATTGTTTTTATTTGTGGTAATGTTAATGAATGTAAATAAAGAAACAGATCCACAAAAAAATGTGATGACTAAAATGGTGGGTGTTATTTCTGGTGGATGTTTATTGATGATTGTTGTATCATTAATAAAGCAAGCTGGCGAAGTAAATACTAAAGAAGTTTTAATGAGTGGAGGAGATATTGGATTGATTCAAAACTTAGGTAAAGTTTTGTTTAAAGAATATGTTGTTCCATTTGAAATTAGTAGTGTGTTATTCTTAAGTGCAATGGTTGGTGCAGTAGTGATAGGAAAAAAAGAATCTAAAATTGAAAATCAGTAATTGAATTATGCCAATAAGTTATTATTTAATACTAGCATTTACTTTATTCACTATAGGTGTTGTAGGAGTTTTGGTTCGCAGAAATGCTATTATTGTTTTTATGTGTATAGAGATTATGTTAAATGCAGTGAATTTGCTTTTAGTTGCATTTAGTAAAATGCATCTTGCAGGTGTTTATGCAGCTAACAAAACTTCAACAGTTGGAACAGATGCTCAACTTTTTGTTTTCTTTATTATGG
>JAYVBS010000061.1:0-9525 GCA_043750315.1 Chitinophagaceae bacterium | reverse complement strand
ATTCCGTCAGCAAATAATTTACCCTTTTGAGTGAGGGTTATTTGATAATTTTTTCTTTCTAAATGATTGGTTTTAAGCCAGTTTTGAATTTTAAAGTTAAAGTGTTGATAAGTTTTTTCGTTCCAGTTTTTTATAACAAAATTTTCATTAATTCCAGCTGAAGTTCTTAATGAAATCATTATATACTCATTAAATTGTTGTTCTATAGTTAAATTTTCAACTTCAGTTACACTTGCCCCATTTTCTATTCCTGATATATACAAAGCATTATTTGCGACATTCCAAAATCTAGATTTTCCATTAAATGAATGTGCTGATGGCCCTAAGCCCAAATACTTTTTTCCTTGCCAATAACTGCTGTTGTGCTTACTTTCAAAACCAGGTTTTGCATAATTGCTGATTTCATAATGCAAATAATTATTTGTTTCTAATTCTCCCATTAAAATTTCAAATTGCTCTGCTTGTTGGTCGTTATTTATAGGTGCTATTTTTTTGTTTTTCAACCAATTACCCAACACTGTTTTTTCTTCAATAGTTAATGCATAACAAGATAAATGAGGTGGCTGAAAAACTAAGGCTTGACGAATATTTTTAATCCACAATTCTTTTGTTAATAATGGACTTCCAAATATTAAATCAATAGAATAATTATCGAAATGATTTTTTATTAATTCGATACTTTGAATGGCTTGTGAAGCAGTATGACTTCTATTCATCCAACTCAATTCTTCTTCAACAAAACTTTGTATGCCTAAACTAATTCTATTAATTCCTAAAGATTTCCATTCAATTAATTTTACTTCAGAAATATCATCTGGATTGGCTTCCAAAGTAATTTCAGCATTTGAATCAACAGCATAATATTTATGAATAGCAGTTAATATTTTTTCTAAATCTATTGTTTCAATTATGGATGGTGTTCCTCCACCAAAATAAATAGTTTCAACAGTTTCACTGAAAAATAATTTTTGTAATTCAGCTTCTTTTGTAATGGCATTTATAAATTGTGGAAGCAATTTTTTTGAAGTAGAAAAATGAAAATTACAGTAATGACATGCTTTTTTACAAAAAGGAATATGTATGTAAATGCCTGCCATAATGCTTACTGTTGTATTTTGCGTTTGATGAAAGCAAATGTATTGCAGCAAATATTTTTCTATGTGTTTATATTTTTTATTAACATAAACACCAATGCTCAATCTGTGGTGTTAAAAACCACTGTAGTTGATAGTGTGAATCTTGCTAAAATAATTTCATTAAAAAATAATTTTAACAACAAAATAGCATGTTTACAATACATTCATCAAATTCCTGTTTTGTTACAAGCAAAAGGTTTTGCAACAGCAAGTGTAGATTCATTAATTGAAAAAGAAAATGAGTTTTCTATCAAAATATTTGTTGGCAAAAAATGGGAGTGGGGAAATTTAAATCTTCCAGAAGAATTAAAGCTTGATGCCAATATCAATTTAAAAGATATTAATTCATTACCAGAAAACATTTTAAATTATTTCGAAAATAATGGCTATCCTTTTGCACAAGTGAGTTTTGATAGTATTTATTTTTTGAATAATACCATTAATGCAGTTTTAAAAGTAAACAAAGGCATTAGCTACAGCATGGATAGTATTAAAGTATATGGGAAATTGAATATCAATAACAAACTTTTACAACAGCATTTGGGTTTATTGAATAACGATTTATATAGCACCGAAAAACTAAAAAGTATTAGTACTAAATTAAAGAAATTGCCATACTTAAGAGAGTTTAAAAACTGGGATGTCTTAATGTTGGGCAGCAGCTATTTGGTGAACCTTTATTTAGAGCCTGTTAATCAAAATAAGTTCGATGCAATTGTTGGTTTTTTACCAAACAATAATCAAACAGATGGTAAACTTCTTTTTACTGTTGATGCTAAATTAAATTTATTTAATGCTTTTGCAAGAGGTGAACAAATTACCTTAAACTGGCAGCAAATTCAGCCACAATCGCCCCGAATTGATGTTAATTTTAATCAACCATTTATTTTTAATTCTAAAGTTGGCATCAGTTTAAATTTTAATTTATATAAACGAGATTCTGCTTTTTTAAATATCAATTCTGGTATTGGTATTCATGTAAATGTTTTAAAAAATAGTAATATAAAAATTTCATTAAATAATTTTAGCACAAGAATTATTGAAGTAGATACCACACAAATTATTACAAGTAAAAAGCTGCCAGAGATTTTAGATATGAGTATTTCAAGTATTGGGGTTGCTTATGTTTTCAGCAACAGTTTTGGTTTATCTACAGCAAAAAAAAGAGGCTTTGATTGGAGTGTGTTTTCAAATTTTGGTCAAAAAAAAATTAATCAAAATAATACAATCAACAATATTAAATCTGGAGGTTTTAATTATAAAAGTTTATACGATTCTATTGCTACAAACACCTACCAAATTAAAGGGAAATTGAATGTTACAAAATATAGCAGCATTGGCAAGCAAACTGTTTTAAAAAATGCATTGAACTATGGTATTTTATTATCTGCTAATTATCTACAAAATGAATTATTTCAAATCGGTGGATTTAAATTATTAAGAGGGTTTGATGAAGAAAACATTTTTACAAGTCAATATTTAGTTAGTAGTAACGAGATTCGTTTTTTGTTTAACAACGATTCTTATTTTTTTGGATTTACAGATATTGGATTTACAGAGAATAAAGCAATTAAGAAAAACAACACACTTGTTGGTGGGGGAATTGGTTTGGCATTAGGAACCAAACAAGGAATTTTAAATGTAAGTTTTGCTGTTGGCAAAAGAGATGATACCCCTTTTAATTTTAAAGAATCTAAAATTCATATTGGAATACTTAGTAATTTTTAGTTGTTATTAGCCATTAATTTCTTTGTTAATTTGCATTCTTAAGTATTGCAATTATGAGGTTTTTTGGGATGACCTTTTTTTATTTGTTACAACTATCTGCAATGGCACAACAAGATTCCATTGTTATAAAAAACGATATCCCAAAAGCTGAAACAACTTCTAATCAGTTACAACAGCAGGTTCCTGTAAAAATTCAAAAAATAAATGATTCATCGAATTCAAAACAAATTTTTGATACATATAGATTGAATACATTAAAAACACCAACTATTGATATTAAAAAAAATACAACTATTGCAGCTCTTCCAATACTTGCATTAGATAGTTTAAAAAAGTTGATAGAAATAGATTCTACACTAGTTAAACTACAAGATTCAATTTTATTAGCTAAAAAAATAGAAAATAACTATTCTCTACTACAGACAAATCCTATACTTAAAAACAACTCTTTTGAATACCAACTAACCAATTTTAAAAAATACGAATCAAAAGATTATTTATTCTATTTGTTATTAGGGGTATCTTTTATTCTTGCACTAGTTCAAGCAGTTTTTCCTAAATATTTAAAAAATATTTTCGATATTTTTTTTCAACCAAGTTTTAGACAAAGACAAACAAGAGAACAATTAACTCAAGAATATTTTGCTATTTTTTTATTAAATATTTTATTTGTTCTGTCAACCAGTATTTTTCTTACCTTAATTTCAACTCATCAAATTCAGAGTAATAAACTATTTTGGCAGTTTTTGTTTTTATCCATTCTTACACTAAGCATCATCTACACAACAAAATATTCTTTTACAAGATTTATTGGTTGGGTGTTTAATCAACAAAGTGTGGCAGAGTCTTATAATTTTTTAACTTTTTTAATAAATAAAATTATTGGAGTGGTTTTGGTTCCACTTATTTTTCTAATCAGCTATTCCTCAACGGAACTTAAAGAATTTTCTATCACAGTTTCTTTTATAATTATTGCTTTATTATTGTTTTATAGATTTATTAGAACAGTAACTACATTAAGGCAATTATTAAAAGTAAGTGGCTTTCATTTTTTTATCTATTTTTGCAGTGTTGAAATTTTACCATTGTTTATATTATACAAGACAATTGGGAAATACATAGGCAATGGTATCTAATTTTTAATTAAAGTTCAGCATGGCAAAAAGCGTTTCTGCGAAAAAAGAAAGTACACATAAAATCAAAAAAATCCTCATTTCACAACCTCGTCCAGAGAGTGAAAAGTCTCCATATTTTGAGCTAGAAAGAAAACATGGTGTTGAGTTAGAGTTTATGCCATTAATAGAATTAGAGCCCATTGCAGGCAAAGATTTCAGAAAACAAAAAATTGATGTTACTGCTTATACTGCAGTAATTTTTACAAGCAGAAATGCCATTGACCATTTTTTTAGAATGGCAGATGAAACGAAGCTTAACATCAATCAAGATAACAAATATTTTTGCATTACTGAAGCTGTAGCTTTATACTTACAAAAATTTATTTTATATAGAAAACGTAAAGTTTTTTATGGTGCCGATGGTGGTAATAAAAGTTTATTTGATGTAATTAATAAGCATAAAGAATCTGAAAAATTTTTATATGTATGCAGCGAAAATCAACAAGATAATGAAATAGTGGGTTGGCTAAAAAACAATAAATGTGAATTTACTTTAGCTTTTATGTATAGAACAGTGAGTTCAAACATCAAAGATCAAATTTCTATTAAAGATTTTGACATTATTTGTTTGTTTACGCCAAGTGGTGTTAGAAGTTTGTTTGATAACTATCCAAATTTTAAACAAAATGGAACTTTAGTTGGTGCTTTTGGAAGCAATACTGCTAAAACCATTGAAGAACTTGGTTTAACATTACATATTAAAGCACCTGTACCCCAAACTACAAGCATGTTTGCTGCTTTAGAAAAATTCTTATCGGGCAATACTAATTAATTATAATTCTTTTCTTAAACGAGCAACCGGTAAATTCAATTGTTCTCTATATTTTGCAACTGTTCTTCTAGCAATATTGTAGCCTTTTTCGTTTAACAATTCAGTAAGTTCTTCGTCTGCAAAAGGTTTATGTTTATCTTCTGCATCAATTATATTATTTAATATTTTCTTTACTTCAGTAGTACTTACTTCTTCGCCACTATCAGTACTTAAACTCTCACTAAAAAAGAATTTTAATTTATAAGTACCAAATTCTGTTTGTACAAATTTGCTATTAGCTACTCTGCTAACTGTGCTTATATCTAATCCTGTAATTTCTGCAATATCTTTTAATATCATAGGCTTCATGTCAGTTTCATCTCCTGTTAAAAAGAAATTTTTCTGAATGTCCATAATAGCATGCATGGTGTTAGTTAGTGTTTGTTGTCGTTGTTCAATCATTTCTATAAACCATTTTGCATTATCAATTTTTTGTTTAATAAAAGTTACTGCTTCTTTTTGTCTTTTATCTTTTTTGCTGCCTCGTTCATACTCCTTCATCATGTCTTTATAATCACCAGAAATTCTTAAGTCTGGGGCATTTTTCCCATTTAAGGTAAGTTCTAAATTTCCTAAAGTATTGGTGATGAAAAAATCTGGAATTACATAAACTTCTTTTTCATTAGTTTGTCCTGCATCGCCACCAGGTTTTGGATTAAGTTTAATGATTTGATTAATAATTTCTTTTAGTTCTCCTTCAGAAATATTTAAAGATTGTTGCAGTTTGGTGTAATGTTTTTTTGTAAACTCATCGAAGTATTTAATGATAATTTTTTTTGCTAAATGCACGTCATCTCCTTCTTCTTCTTTTTTATTTAACTGAAGTAATAAACATTCTTGTAAATCTCTTGCTGCTACTCCTGTAGGTTCAAAAAGTTGTACTTTTTTAATAATAGCTTCTACTTCTTTTTCTGTAGTAATGATATTTTGACGAAAAGCTAAATCGTCTACAATGCTTATGGTTTCTCTTCTTAAGTAGCCATCATCATCTAAACTGCCAATTATTTGTTCAGCAATTTTAAACGCTTTCTCGTCAACATCCATCATGTTTAGTTGAGATGCCAATACATCGAAAAAACTGGTTTCACTTTTTATAGGTATTACTTTTTTATCATCCATTTCTGGATAATTTTCATCCTTCATTTTATAGTCTGCAACATCATCATCATTATCGCTAACGTATTCACTCAAATCTAAATTTTCATATTCATCTTCACTGCCATCTAGTTCATCATAATCTTCATCTTTATCTTCAAATTCATCTTTGATTTCACTATTTATCTCATCTGCATTGTTATCATCACTTAATTCTAAAGCAGGATTTTCTTCTAGCTCTTCTTTTATTCTTTGATCTAAAATTGAAGTAGGCACCTGCAACAATTTCATGAGCTGAATTTGCTGAGGTGAAAGTTTTTGTAATAATTTTTGTTGAAGTGATTGTCCTAAAGCCATACCCTATAAATATAGTTCAAATATTTTAAAAAATTAAGCTCCTACTACCATTAATAAAACTTGCCAAGCTTCATTTATTTTGCCTTTTGCTAGCAACAATTTTGCATGAACATGAATTTCTGCCTCCATACTAATAGGATCTAATGAATAGTAATGAATAATATGTTTCAATTTTTCATCTTCAAAACTAGCATCAATAAAAGGCATTTCGTTAACATTCGCTAACATGCCCAAATCGTTGCCAGATAAAATTTTGCTTTGTTTAATGCTTGTTGGTAAAGCATCTACACCAATGCCGATATTAATATTTGGCTTTGGAACTTGAAATAAATTAGACTCATTGGTTTTGCAATACCAATCTGCCCCAAGTCTTGCAATCAATTCAATTTTAGTTTGGTCAATCATAGATTGATCTTCATTTAAAATACTTTCATCAACATGCATCACTAAAACTTCAGAAATAACCAGCTGACCTGCACCACCAACTTCTCCTAAACTTTTTATTTCAATTACTTTACATTCTAATTTTATTTTTGCTTCAGCAACCATTGGTGGTTTTACTTTAGTTGCAGCTTGTTTAGTAAATCCTGCTTTTATAAATTCATCAACACTCTTTTCAAATTCACAACTTGCCAAACTCACTTGCTGTACCATATTATAATCACAAATATTAATTACAACTTCTGCAACTTCTTTTACATTTTCTAATGTGTGTTTGGTAGTATTATCTCTTGCTCTTCTTGATGGCGAAAAAATCACTATTGGAGGATTTGATGAAAACAAATTAAAAAAACTGAATGGACTTAAATTTACATTTCCATCTTTATCAATAGTACTAGCAAATGCAATAGGACGAGGTGCTACAGCATGTTGTAGCCAAGCTTGTTTTTGTGCAGGTTTCAGTTGTTGTATATCTATTATCATGTAACAAAATCGTTTGTACAAACCTACAATAAAACAGATTATGAATAAGTTAAGTCTTATTAGTAAATTCATTAATCTTTACTTACTTTGCTATATGCCTAAAAAACTTTTTTTACTCGATGCATTTGCTTTAATTTTTCGTGCTTATTATGCATTAATTCGTAGCCCAAGAATTACATCAAAAGGCAGAAATACAAACGCTCAATTTGGTTTTACTAATGCCTTAATAGAATTAATTAATAAAGAAAAACCAACACATTTAGCTGTATGTTTTGATGTTTCAGGACCCACAGTTCGTGATGAACAATATGAATTTTATAAAGCTAACAGACAAGAAGCTCCTGAAGATTTATTAGCAGCAGTTCCAGATATTAAAAAAATTATTGAAGGATTTAATATTCCTGTAATTGGTTGTGCAGGTTATGAAGCAGATGATGTAATTGGAACTTTAGCATGGGAAGCTCATGATGCAGGATATGAAGTTTTTATGGTTACCCCAGATAAAGATTATGGTCAGTTAGTTCGTGATGGAATTAATATTTACAAACCAGCTTATCAAGGTGGCGATGTTGAAATAATGGGACCAAAAGAAGTTTGTGCAAAATGGGATATTGAAAGAGTAGATCAAGTAATTGATATTTTAGGTTTGATGGGTGATGCTGTTGATAATATTCCTGGTATAAAGGGAGTAGGTGAAAAAACTGCAGCAAAATTGTTGAAGGAATATGGCACTTTAGAAAATGTTTTAGCCAATGCCGATAATATTAAGGGTTCTTTAGGAGAAAAAGTTAGAGCTGGAAAAGAAAGTGCCATCATGAGTAAACAATTGGCCACAATTATTACTAATGTGCCTTGCGAGTTTCATGAAGAAAATTTTAAAATGTCTGAATGGAATAAAGAAAAACTTATTGAAATTTTTACTGAATTAGAATTTAGAACTTTAGCAAAAAGAGTGTTAGGTGAAGAAATTGTTATCTCTCGAAACTCAGGACTATCAAACATTTTACCAGAAGGCATTCAAACAGATTTATTTGGCAACGAAGTAAAAGCTCCTGAAAAAAAGAGTTCAACAACTTCTTCAAAAAATGAAGAAGGTAACAGACATGGTGCAGTTGCTTTGCCCTCTTTCTTACAAAATTTTACAGAAAAAACTAATACTGCAATTGAAACTGGAATAAAAAACATTCATACAGTTTCTCATCAATATCATTTAGTTCAAACTAAAGAGGAAATCGAAAATTTAGTTGAACTTTTCTCGAATGAAAAAGAAATTTGTTTCGATACTGAAACTACAAATATTGATGCTAATGAAGCAGAATTAGTGGGTTTAAGTTTTGCCATAAAACCTCATGAAGCATATTATATTCCTTGCCCTAACGATAAACAAGAAACGATAAACATTCTTAATCAACTTGCTCAACTATTCAATAAATCATCAATAACCTGGATTGGTCAAAACCTTAAGTACGATATGCTCATACTTAAATGGTATGGCTTTGAGTTGAAAGGAAATATTTGTGATACTATGCTTATTCATTATGTTGTAGAGCCTGAAGGTAAAAGAAGTATGGATGTATTGAGTCAGCAATTTTTAAATTACGATCCAATACATATTGATGAATTAATTGGGAAGAAGGCCCGCCTGACCACCAAAAATAACATTAATGAAGTCGGGCAGGGAAAGAATCAAGGCACTATGAGAGATGTTGAAATGGAAAAAATAAAAGAGTATGCTGCCGAAGATGCTGATATTACTTTACAATTAAAACATACTTTATTTCCATTCTTAAAACAAAGAGAAGTTGAAAAAGTTTTTAATGAAGTAGAAAACCCCTTGGTGAAAGTGTTGACAGATATGGAGTTTGAAGGGATTAAAATAGATGAACAATTTTTAAATGAGTATAGTAAATTATTAGAGATTGATGCTTCAAGAGCAGAAAAAAGTGTATATCAACAAGCTGGCGTAAAATTTAATTTGGCATCACCTAAACAATTAGGAGAAGTGTTGTTTGATAAATTAAAGCTAGATGAATCGGCAAAAAAAACAAAAACTGGTCAATATCAAACTGGTGAAGACGTGTTGTTAAAATTAGCTGCAAAAGGTCATCAAATTGTAGACGATATTTTAACTTTTAGAGAACTTACAAAACTTAAAAGTACTTATGTAGATGCATTGCCCCAAATGATTAACAGCAAAACAGGAAGAGTACATACCAGCTATGCACAAGCTGTTGCAGTTACTGGAAGATTGAGTAGCCACAATCCGAATTTGCAAAATATTCCCATTAGAACAGATAGA
>JAYVBS010000060.1:0-4114 GCA_043750315.1 Chitinophagaceae bacterium | reverse complement strand
TCTACGAGGGGCTGCAAACCTCGTAGAGCTAGCAACATCATAAAGCTATGATTCTAGAATCTCATAATGCAAACCAGGGAAAATAATTAAACTGCAATACTATTTTTTACGGCCTTGTTTTATTTACTGTGAATGTTTGTGTATTTGTACAACCATCTTCAAAAGTTACAGTAGTGCTAAATGAAATTTTATATTCTTCAGGGCAATTTGGATTCAATTTTGCAACAGGGGCAGCATATACTGCTGCATAATCCATAGGTAATTGATACGAAAGTGCTGGGGCATGAATTTTTGTGACACTTGTTGCAAACGTTGTAAGTTGTGCTGATGGAATACCTAACTGTGATGCAGTAAGAGGAGGCAAATGCAAATTTTGCCAAGCTGATGGTGGTGAATTAAGACACAAAGATCTTCGCTGAGAAGAGGTAATTGTTGTGGTAATTTTTGAAACTTTTTTGGGCTGAGCTTGTATTCCATAATGGATAGTAAATGTTGGACCAGCATAATTTGCTAAACTGCCCACATCAAAACCAACATTGGGCGGGGTAGAAATTACGCCATATAAACAATTATAGTTGCCACAAGGAACCAACATTTGTTCTGATGTAGTTTGGCAAACTAAATTATTGTTATTCTTAAGTTCAATTTTAAATTTTATAATGCCAGAAAGCATTCCCCCTTCAGTATAATTAATACTAACATTAGCTTGATTATTAACTAATGGAAACGTAACTCCTGCTGGTTGATTATTAAAATTTGAACCAAGTACTAGTGGAGCTAAAACAACAGAGTTTCCCAGTGAGCTAGCCACTAATTTAAAGTTTAATGTGAACTTTCTAGGCTGAGTTTGTTGTACACAAACAGAAGTAAAATTTTGTACTGTAACACAAGTAGGTGTTTGTGAAAAAGAAGTAGAAAACAATAGTAATTGAAAACAGCAAACAATTACAAATGCTTTTGCAGATTGATGTTTCATTTTGTTATTTTTAGTTAAGAACTTTGTCGAATGTAAAGAGAAAATAACAAATTGATAGAAAAATAATAACTTATTTTATTTCACATACGAAATATATTTTTTCAAATTTTATAAATAAATCTAAATTAATTTATAACCAATTAATTATCAGTTCTTCGAACACTTCTTCCTCTCAGCTCTTCGAGGCTTGTAGCCTAGAAGCCTTATCTTATTGCTTTTAGCAATAAATATCAAAATAAATAATCAACATCTATCAATCCTTTGTCAGAAATATAGTTTGAAGCACTACTATAAATATTATGTTCCGCTTCTGCTACAATATTAGCTCTTACAGGATTTTGATGAATGTAATTTATTTTGTTTATCAAAAATTCCTTTGAATAAATATTTTCTGGATGATTGTTGTTAGTCCAAAGTTTAAAATAATCATTTGCATTCGAGGCTTTAGCATAATAAGCAAACATATACAATAGCCATTCTTTTCTACTTTCAGTTTCTGTTTCAATACTTTTTAATATTGCTTTACTAGTGTATGTTTTAAAATCACGAACAACACCACTTAAGTTATTGTTATTTGCAGTCCAAATTGTATGAATATGATTCGACATAATTACAAAAGCTGCAATCTTTAAACCTTTATTTGCCTGACAATACTTTAAACTTTCAATGATAATATCTCTGTATCTTGTTCTAGAAAAAATATCAATCCAACCCATTACTGTAAAAGTTAAAAAATGTGTTGAAGATTGATCTCTAATTTTATAGCCATCTGCAAATTCGTAGCTCATAAAATAAATTTAATACAAATTATTGCTTTAAGCAATATTATAAAACTACGAGGCTAAAAGCCTCGTAGAGCAATACATTAAATTACAACTTATCCATCTCCCCATTCACAAACTCCATTAAAGTTTTAATATGGCTTGGTGATAAATCAAATTTTAAACCAGCAGCTTCATATAATTCAGGTAAAGTTTTTGTTCCACCTAAGCTGAGTGCATTGATATAATTCCTAATTCCTAATTCCTTATCCCTAATATATTGAATCCATAAACCAATAGCACCAAGCTGTGCAATACCATATTCTATATAATAAAATGGTACTTCAAATAAATGTAATTGGCGTTGCCAACTGGTTTCTCTATAATTTTCTAATCCACTTAGGTCCATAATGCCAGTTGAAAATTCATTTAATATCGCTTGCCAATTTTCTTTTCTTTCATCAAGTGTATGATTTGGATTTTCGTATACCCAATGCTGAAATTTATCTATGGTTGCAATCCAAGGAAATATAGTAATCACTCTTTCTAATTGATGTTCTTTAGCACGTTTTAATTCTTCTTTGCTGTCAAAAAAACTTTCCCAATGATTCATGCTAAATAATTCCATTGCCATGCTAGCAACTTCTGCAATTTCCATTGGATATTCTTTAAAAGCACTCAACTCTAAATTGTGTGTAAGAAAAGAATGTATAGCATGACCACCTTCATGTACCATTGTAGTAACGTCATCCATTTGACCTGCAGCATTCATAAAAATAAACGGAGCACCCGATTCTGCTAAAGGACAATTATAACCACCAGGAGCTTTTCCTTTTCTGCTTTCTAAATCAAAATGTCCAAGCTCATTCATTTTTTTTAAACAATCTGCAAAAAGTGGATTCATTTGTTCAAAACATGCAACAGATTTTTCGTACAATTCTTTACCCGTATTAAATGGTTTTAAAGGTTGTGTTTCTTCTGGTTCAGCCTCAATATCCCAAGGGCGTAATTTATCAACACCTAATTTTTGTTTTTTGTTTTGATAAATTTTTTCTACGAGAGGAACAATATGTTGTTTGACTGCTTCATGAAAATTGTAGCAATCTTCTTTAGTGTAATCGAATCGTCCTAATTCAACAAATTTGTAATCTCTATAATTCTCAAACCCAGCATTTACAGCTATTTGATGTCGTTTTTGAATGAGTTGAGTATAAAGTTCATGCAATTGTTCTTTATCCACCATTCTTCTTTCATTAATTTTTCTGTAAACAGATTCTCTTAATGTTCTATCATGACTATGCAAAAACTTTCCTGCTTGCCGTAAGGTATATTCTTTGCCTTCAACTTCAATTGTCATGGCTCCAGAAATAATACCAAACTGTTGTTGCATTACACTTAACTCTGCTTGAATAGGAATATTTTCTTCTCGATATAAATCAATATTCTTTTTTACAGAACGGATATAAGTATGGTATTTTTCTTGATTCAATTCTTTTGTAAACTCACAAGCTATAAACTTTCTATTCAATGCATCTGCAAAGGGTTGTAGCTTGGGTTGAATTTCCATGCAGAAAAAGTTAAAAGCTTCTTCCAAACTTTTATCAGTAGTGTCACAAGTCATTTTTATTTGTCTCCAACAAGCATCTTCACTAACTACTGCTTCTACTTCACTCATATCGTGTAACCAATTCTCTAAATCGGTTTTGTTGTTGATATTTCTTTCAGAAAGATTTTTAAAAAAAGGTTCTAAAGTTTCCCAAGTTGTAACTGTAAAATCTTGTGGAACAAATTTTCTTGGAAGTTTTTGTATATCGGCTATTGAATTCATTTATTTTATTTGAGTTGCAAATGTAAGGCTGCTGCTTTTTACTTCAAACCTTCAACAACGCCTAAACTAAATAAAGCATAATCATATTTCACAGGATCCTTGCTATCTAAATGTTTTAGAGTGTTGGTTAAACTTACAGCAGCTTGCCAATTGGTTTTTGTAGTCTCAATCAATCCTAATTGATGTGCAACATGAACCACATGAACATCCATTGGAATAATGAGTTGAGAAGTGTTGATGTTTTTCCAAATGCCAAAATCTACAGCATGTTCATCTTTTCTTACCACCCATCTTAAAAACATGTTTAATCTTTTGCAAGCAGAATTTTTAAATGGTGCTGCAACATGTTTATGTGTTCTTGAAGGATAGTTTTGAAAGAGTTTTGGATTGAAGAGATACTGGTGAAAACCATTTAACCCTTCTTCAATATTTTCATCTTTCTTGTTCATTGAGATTGTAAATGCTGTTTCTAAAGTTTTTTCTTTTTTATAATGTTGATGAAGAAAACCAATAAAATGAGTTAAATCTATTTGATTGAAAGTTCTATGA
>JAYVBS010000059.1:0-9568 GCA_043750315.1 Chitinophagaceae bacterium | reverse complement strand
CTTATAGGTACATCAGTATGAGAATTAGTTGAATGGTTGTTTGGCTGATTGGTGATTGCTGAACTTTGACTCATAGACTCACTGACTTTTTCTCCTTTAAAGTTATCGATATCTAATTTTATTATTCTTCCATTATCGCCACTTCCTTTTACATATTTTAAATCAATTCCTTTTTCTTCAGCTAACTTTTTTGCTAGTGGAGAAATAAATATTCTTCCAGTATTTACAACTTCGGTTTGAATAATTTTCGAATCAATTGAGTTTTCTTTAACAGGTGTAGTAACAGTTTCAGCTAGTTTACCAAGTTCATTTGGTATTAAAGCTGTACTACTTTTAGCTGCAGCAATAATAGGTTTAATATTTAAATCTGCTTTTCCAATAATGCATAGTAAATCATTCACTTGAATTTTTTCTCCAGCTTTAGCACCTTGAAATAATAATACACCATCTTTATAACTCTCTAATTCCATGGTAGCTTTATCAGTTTCAATTTCAGCAAGTACATCTCCTTTTTTTACAGGTTCACCAACAGATTTTATCCAGCTAGCAATTACACCCTCAGTCATGGTATCACTTAATCTTGGCATTAATACCACTTCTTCCATTGTTGAAATATCTAATGATTTTTCTTGTGTATGTACAGGTGTACTTTCCTTTTTTGATACTACTTTTTCTTCTTCAACAGCAGCTGATCCACTTGCTTTTATTAAGTCAGCAACATCTTCACCTTTATTGCCAATAATGGCCAACAAATCATTCACTTGAAGTTTGCCACCTTTAATAGTGCCAATATGCAAAAGAGTTCCATCTTTATAACTTTCTAATTCCATAGTGGCTTTATCAGTTTCAACATCAGCTAAAAGTTCACCTTTTTTAACGGAATCGCCAACATTTTTATGCCACTCTGCAATAACACCTTCTGTCATGGTATCACTTAATCGGGGCATTAAAATCACTTCTGCCATAATTTTTTTCTATTTAATAAGTCTAAATAATATAAACTTTTGTACATGTTAATTCAGGCTGTGAAATTAAGGCAAATTGCTTTTGGAAGTACAAAGGATTTTTAATTTTAATTTTCTTTTTTTCAATAGTAATAAAACCAGCCACAACTTATTCAATCTTGTTGTTTATTTTTGTTAAATGTGGCAAAACCAGATTTCTGTTTTAATTGAACTTTTTAAAGAATATAAAGGTAAAGAACCAGATAGTTTTTCTAAAATTCCACAGAGTGGAAGCGATAGATGTTATTATAAAATTTTATCTGAACACCAACAATTCATTGGCACTTATAGTGAGAATGTAAAAGAGAATAAAGCATTTATTTATTGTAGTAATCATTTTCAAAAAAAGAATTTAAACACACCAAAAATTTTAATTGCAAATTCAGATTGTTCAGCTTATTTGCAAGAAGATGTTGGAACTGAAAGTTTATTAGATAGATTAGAGCATAAAAAATTAACCAAAGAAGTTTATGAACTTTATAAAAAAAGTTTAAAACACTTAGTTGCCATTCAAGTTAAAGGTGATGAGGGATTCGATTATAACCAATGTATTACAACCAAAGAATTTGGTAAACAAGCTATACTTGCCGACTTGCTATATTTTAAATATTATTTTTTAGATACTTTACAATCTCCTTACGACAAACAAAAATTGCTTCAAGAATTTGATTTATTAACTGATTATTTACACCATGCCGAACATAAATATTTTATGTGTAGAGACTTTCAGAGCAGAAATATTTTAATAAAAAACAATGAAGTTTATTTTATAGATTATCAAGGTGGAATGAAGGGTGCTTTGCAATATGATGTGGCAAGTTTGTTATGGCAAGCAAAAGCAGAATTAAGTAATGAATGGAAAGAAAAATTATTAGAATATTATATTTCTGAATTAGAATTCCAATTACAGACAACAATTAATAAATCATCATTTACAAAACAATATTATGGTTATGTTTTAATAAGGTTATTGCAAGTTTTAGGAGCTTATGGGTTTAGAGGATTGTTTGAACGTAAAGCTCATTTTTTAGCCAGCATTCCGTTGGCTTTGCACAATTTAAAATTCTTTGTAAATCAATATTCACTTGGTTTGGATACTCCTGAGTTTGATAAAATTTTACAATTTGTAACCTCAGAAACTGTAATAAATAAATTCACTCCTACTAAAGCAAATCAAAATACAAAACTAAAAATTGTAATAAATAGTTTTAGTTACAAAAAAGAAATTCCTAGAGGTGAATCTGGAAATGGGGGTGGTTTTGTTTTTGATATGAGAGGCATTCTTAACCCTGGAAGAAAAGAAGAGTATAAAAAATTATCAGGAAAAGATAAACCTGTAATGGATTTTTTAGAACAAGAAACTTTAATGAATAGATATTTGAACAGTGTATGGGATTTGATAGATATTAATGTTGAAGATTATTTAAATAGAAACTTTGAAAATTTACAAATCAACTTTGGTTGTACTGGTGGTCAGCATAGAAGTGTTTTTGCAGCAGAACAAACAGCCAGACATTTAAATAATAAATACAAACTGCATGTTGAACTTTCTCATCTTAATCAAGAGCATTGGGTAAAATAAAATTACATGAAAGAAGATAAGGAAATGATTGCAATGTTATTTGCTGCTGGTTTAGGAACAAGGCTAAAACCATTTACTGATAAGCGTCCTAAAGCAATGACTGAGATAAATGGTAAAACTTTATTACAGCATAATATTGAGTACTTGCAAAAATTTGGTATTAAAAAAGTTGTTATTAATGTGCATCATTTTGCTGATCAAATAGTTAAAGCTATTGATGAAAACAAAGGATGGGGAAGCGAAATAATAATTAGCGATGAAAGCAATGAAGTTTTAGAAACTGGAGGAGGCTTATTAAAAGCTGCAACATTTTTTTATGGTTATAAAAATATTGTTTTGATGAACGTTGATGTATTAACTAATTTAAACCTAGATGAAATGATTGAGAATCATATTTCTTCAAATGCATTGGCAACATTAGCTGTTAGCAAAAGAACTACCAGTAGATATTTTATTTTTAATAAGCAAAACGAACTTTGTGGTTGGATGAATACGAATACAAATGAAAAAAAAGGTGTTGAAAATTTCGATTCAGAAAAACATCAACAATTAGCTTTTAGTGGCATTCATATTATTCAAACTAAAATGTTATCATTTATAAAACGAGTAGGAAAATTTTCTTTAGTTGATGTATATTTAGATTTAATGAAAGCCCATACTATTAAAGCTTTTGATCACTCGAATGATATATTTATAGATGTCGGGAAACCCGAAAGTTTGGCTATAGCTGCAAAACTGTTTAAATAAAATTTATGCAAGTTTTCGATTTTACTATTTTCCCAGAATTAACAACTAAAAGACTTTTGTTAAGAAGAATTTCAAAAGAGGATGTGGCTGATTTGTTTGAAATAAGATCTAATCCGATTGTAATGCAATTTATTGATAGGCCAATTGCAATTACACATGATGACTCATTAAATCTTATAAAAGTATTTGATGAAACATATGCAAAGCATAATGGTATTACATGGGCTATAACAGTTAAAGACGATAAAAAATTAATTGGAACAATTGGTTTTTGGCAAATGGATAAGCCCAATTTTAGAGCTGAAATTGGATACATCTTGAACCCAAATTTTCATAGAAAAGGTATAATGGATGAAGCTATGAAGGCAATTATTGATTTTGGATTTAAAAAGTTGCAATTACATTCAATTGAAGCTATAACAAAACCAACCAATACTGCATCTAATGAAATTCTTTTGAAGAATGGATTTGTGCAGGAAGGTTATTTTAGAGAAACCTTTTTTTTTAATGGGAAATTTTATGATAAAAAAGTGTTCTCTCTCATTAATAATGAATAAGTGAAAACACTAGTTAGTAGAAGTTATAGAAAGTGCTTTATTAATAAAATTGTCGGTAGAGTTCTTAAACTTAAAATAATCTTCTTTACTAAAAATGATTTTGGTTAAATATTCTTTGGCTTTTTGCTCCCAGAATTTTTTATTATTTAGTTGAATATTAGTATTTGTATTGCTATCTTTTTTTATTATTTGTTCAAATAAGCTCCAATCGTTATTTGTAAATTGTAACGATGAATTTAATTCTGTAAAATTGTTATAAAGTTTTAATTCTTGTTGATGTTGTATATAATATTTGAAAATAAATTTTTCAAATGAATCAACAACTTTGTAATTGTAAAAAGTAGTATCTAAAACTATTGAATCAATAGGAATATAAACATCAGGAATTATACCCCCACCACCATATACTTTTTTCCCTTTTGGCGTTTTATAAATTAATTTACCAGCTATAGAAATTGAATCTTTATTTATCATTTCACCATCATAAAATCTATGGCCTATTTCATTTTGGTATTCCTCAGTACCATTGGTATAGGGCTTTTGAATATTTCTACCCAATGGTGTAAAATAACGAGCAACAGTTAATCTTAATGCTCCATCATTACTTAAATTAAATTGTTGTTGCACCAAACCTTTGCCAAATGAACGACGACCAATAATTGTTGCTCTGTCCCAATCTTGCAAAGCACCAGCTAAAACTTCACTTGCAGAAGCTGAATATTCATCTATCAAAACAACTAAATCTCCTTTTTCGAATAGGCCTTCTTTTTTGCAATGAAAACTTGTTTTTTCAGATTTATTTCCTTGGGTATAAACAATTAATCTTTCTCCATCTAAAAATTCATCAGCAATAGCAGTTGCAGCATGCATATAGCCTCCACCATTATCTCTTAAATCTAAAATTAATTTTTTTATTTTTTGTTTTTGTAAGGCTTCTAGGCTTTGCATAAACTCTTCATAAGTTCTATCTGCAAACTTGTTAATTTTTATATAGCCTGTTGAGGAATCAATTTTATAGGCAACATCAATAGATGGAATTTGAATTGAAGCCCTTACAATATTTATTGTTTTTTGTTTGCCATCTCTAATTAACAATAGTTTTAAAGTCGAGCCTTCTACACCACGTAAATAATTTCTTACATCCTTAGCTTTTTGATTTTTCTTTACTAAATTAATTGTATCATTTGCTTTTAATATTTTATCTCCGATTTGCATTCCTGCTTTTAATGCTGGTCCATTTTTTAAAACGTTAACTACATTCACTGTATCATCTAACACATCATACATAATGCCTATACCAACAAATTGACCTTCCATATCATTATTCACAGCTTCAATATCTGTAGGAGGGATATAAACAGAATGTGGATCAATATGTTTTAATATTTCATTTATTCCAAATTCGTTTAAACTATCAACAGCAATTGGGTCTACATATTTTGCTTGAATTAAATTTGATATTTCTTGCAATGTTGAACTGTTGTTTTTGCTAAAAAAACTTCCTCCATCAGTTTTATTTCTTAATACATAACCCATTGCTAGCCCTCCTAAAAAAATTAATGCAAAAACCATTGGCATTAAACTCTTCGAACTTTTCCTCTGCATCACTTAATTATTTTATTTTTTTGTTTCTAATTCGTAAACATCATCAATTAATAATTTCTTTCCATCGGCTGCTATAGTTGCTAACTCATCACATCTATTGTTCATCATATTTTCTGCATGACCTTTTACCCATTGAAATTTAATCGTAAAATCTTTAGCTAGTTGATGATAATGTAACCACAAATCTTTATTCTTTTTTCCACCTTTAAAATCAGTTTTTATCCATGTTTGTAACCATTTTTTTTCTACACTATTTATAACATATTTGCTGTCTGTAAAAATAGTTACAGGAATATTTTTTTTAGAAAGATGTTGTAAAGCAACAATAACAGCTTGTAATTCCATTCTATTATTTGTTGTAAATCTATAACCTGCACTGATTTCTTTTCTTTTTTCTCCCCACAACATTACAACTCCAAAACCTCCAGGCCCTGGGTTACCACGTGCAGCACCATCTGTATAAATATGAACTGGATTCAATGAAATATTTTAATTAACCATTTCTATCACCTTTGTTTGTGGTAAGTTTGCATTTCTAACAGCAATATTTCTTACTACATTTCCTGCAAAATTCGAAAATGCTTCTTTTGAAAGCGAATCAGTGTTTGCCATTGCTGGAGTACCAGCATCTCCTGCTTCTCTTATACTTTGTATTAATGGAATTTGGCCTAAAAAACTTAAATCGTATTCATCAGCCAACTTTTTTCCTCCATCTTTTCCAAAAATATAATATTTATTTTCTGGTAATTCAGCAGGAGTAAAGTATGCCATATTTTCTACCAAGCCTAAAATGGGAACATTAATTTGAGCCTGACCAAACATTGCAATTCCTTTTTTAGCATCAGCTAAAGCAACATCTTGAGGCGTTGTAACAATTACAACTCCTGTAACAGGCACAGTTTGCATAATGGTTAAATGAATATCTCCTGTACCTGGTGGCATGTCAATTACTAAATAATCTAAATCACCCCAGTCAACTTCAGTTACAAATTGTTTTATAGCACTACTTGCCATTGGTCCTCTCCAAACTACTGCATTTTTTTCATCAACTAATAATCCAATACTCATTAATTTAATTCCAAATTTTTCTAATGGAACAATTACACCTTTGCCATCAATTTCTTTCATCATTGGTCTCTCACCTCTAACACCAAACATAATAGGAACACTTGGTCCATAAATATCGGCATCCATTAATCCAACTTTAGCACCACCATGTGTTAATGCAATTGCAAGGTTTGCTGCAACTGTGCTTTTTCCAACTCCTCCTTTTCCACTCATTACAGCAATTATATTTTTTACACCTGGTAAAACTTTATCATCTTTTCTGTTGGTTGTAGTTTTTGATGTAAAGTTTACTTGCACATCTGCATCTTTATTAACTAAAAGTTTAATTGCATTTATACAAGCATTCTTCATCATTTCTTTCATGGGACAAGCTGGTGTTGTAAGCACAATAGTAAAAGAAACATGAACATCCTTAATTACAATATCTTTTATCATATTTAATGTTACAAGATCTTTGCCTAAATCTGGTTCTTGTACATTACTTAATGCTTTTAGAATATCGGCTTCAGTCATTTTATTTTAAAAATTATTTGTTAAAAAGCTTTTGAGTGTGCAAATTTAACACTTGAGTAGTTTACTTTGTTTATTGTTGAACGATTATCTTATAAGATTATGAAAAAATTTGGACAATTCTTTTTTTTATCGACAATCATTCTTGTAATTGGCAATTTTCGATTGCAAGCTCAAACTGCAAAAGACAGTGTTATTCAACTTTATGGAGTTGTGATGACTGCTGATAGCTTAAGAGGTGTACCTGCAGCAAGTATTGTTGTTTTAGGTAAAGGAAGAGGAACAATTACAAATGGATATGGTGTTTTTTCTATAGCAGTTTTAAAAGGAGATAAAATAAATTTTAGCAGTGTTGGTTTTAAAGAAAAAACTATCACCATTCCTTCTAACTTAAAAGGTAATCAATACAGTGTTATACAACTATTGGTAGACGATACAGCCTATTTGCCTGCAACAATTATTAAAGCAAAACCTAATAGAGAACAATTTGAACGAGATTTTGCTACAACAAGAATGAATGATGACGCTTACGAAATTGCTCGCCAAAATACTGAAGAAAGTAAACTAAGAGCTTTAATGGCAACATTACCAGCTGATGGAAGGGAAGCTGTTAATTTCCAATTTCGCCAACAGGCTGTGAAATATTATTATGCTGGTCAAATTCCTCCTCAAAATATTTTTAATCCCCTTGCTTGGGCTGATTTTATTAAATCATGGAAGCGTGGAGACTATAAAAGAAAGAAATAAATTATCAATTGTTAATTCTTAATTGTTAATTGTAATTTTTTTACAATATTTGTCTTGTTACAATTATAATTTACAATTTCAGAAGTGCAACAATACCATAAATTACTACAACATATTTTAGATAATGGGGTTTCTAAAAATGATAGAACTGGAACAGGAACAAAAAGCTGTTTTGGTTATCAGATGAGGTTTGATTTACAAAAAGGATTTCCATTAATTACTACAAAAAAATTGCATTTAAAAAGTATTATTTACGAATTACTTTGGTTTTTAAATGGCGATACTAATGTTAAATATTTAAATAAACATGGTGTAAAAATTTGGGACGAATGGGCAAATGAAAATGGAGATTTAGGCCCAGTTTATGGTAAACAATGGAGAAGTTGGGCAGGAATAAATGGTAAAACTATTGATCAAATTTCAGAAGTAATCAATCAACTTAAAACCAACCCAGATAGTAGAAGAATGATTGTTAATGCTTGGAATGTTGGCGAACTAAGTGAAATGGCTTTAATGCCTTGCCATGCTTTATTTCAGTTTTATGTAACGCCTGCAAAAGATGAAAATAGTAAACCAAAATTATCTTGTCAGCTTTATCAAAGAAGTGCAGATGTATTTTTAGGTGTTCCATTTAATATAGCTTCTTATGCATTATTAACCATGATGATTGCACAAGTTTGTGACATGGATGCTGGTGAATTTGTTCATAGTTTTGGTGATGTACATTTGTATAATAATCATCTAGATCAAGCAGAGCTTCAATTGCAAAGAATTCCATTTGAATTGCCAATAATGAAAATTAATAATGAAGTTAAAAACATTTTTGATTTTAATTTCGAAGATTTTACTTTAGAAAATTATCAAGCACATCCACATATAAAAGCAGCAGTAGCAGTTTAAATAGTTGTTAATTGTAAATTTGAATTTGAAATTGATTATTAGGCTTTTGGTATTAGGTATTAGGAATTTGGAATTCAAAATTATAATCATCAATCAATAAATCATAAATCAACAAATCATCAATATTAAATCTTAATTAGTTTGAATATATCTCTTATAGTGGCAGCTTCATCAAATCATGTTATTGGAAAAAATAATCAATTGCTTTGGCATTTGCCAAACGATATGAAATTTTTTAAACAAACTACTTGGGCAATGCCGATTGTAATGGGAAGAAAAACCTTTGAATCAATTGGTTCTAAGCCATTGAATGGTAGAGTGAATATTATACTTACTCAACAAGAAAACTTTAAAGCCAACGCAGTTGTTGTGAATAATATTAACGATGTTTTATTTGTTGCACAAGAACACGACTATAAAGAAATATTTGTAATTGGTGGGGCAGAAGTGTACAATCAATTTTTAGATAAAGCAAATAAAATATTCTTAACTAAAGTTCATACTACCATTGAAGGAGATTCCTATTTTGATTTTGATAAGAATGATTGGAAATTGAGCTTTTCTGAAAATCATTTTAAAGATGAAAAACATGCTTTCGACTATACTTTTGAAACTTGGATTCGTAAATAAATTTCATGCAATTTTTTTATACTACTTTTATTATTCTTTCATCCATTTTAATAATCCTATTATTTTTTGTTCAAGAAAAATCAAGAATAATATTATTAAATATTTTTGCAACTATTAATATTTTGCTCATTTGCTCATCTTTTTTATTGTTGAGATATTTAAGTGGGTTTAAACAAATGGCTGAATTTATTGGTATTGATGTTTATGAAGCTTTATTC
>JAYVBS010000058.1:0-9608 GCA_043750315.1 Chitinophagaceae bacterium | reverse complement strand
CAAAGCATCACTTAATTCAACTGAAAAAATATTTCCTGGAAAAACACAGTCTGTAAAAGAAAAGTTTACAGTAATGAAGCTACCAGCACAAATAGTGTTTGATGAAAGTGAATTTGTAGTAATGGTTGGTGTACAAGATAGCTTGTCGTTTTTTTCTATACTTGCAATAGCAGTATTGTACAAACTAAAAAAATTAAAAGATGCTAAAAGTAAAAATCTCCTCATTTTAATTAAACTAAATGAATAAATAGAAATACAGTTTCGTATATAATCTAAAGGAGACAGAATATTTCTCTTTAAGTGAATAAAAAATCATTCAAAAAAAAATAACAAACTAGCAAGTAAAATTACTGCATTTACAATCATTACAAGAGAAATTTTACTTTTATTCTAAACTGTTTTTCTTTTCAAATAATCAATCCTTTAAACAAGTGGTAAATTGTTAAAATTTATAACAAATTTAAGTAATAACTAATATCATTTACTTTTGTCACCTTATGCAAAAGCAGAAAACAGTTGCATTTCATACCTTAGGTTGTAAACTAAATTATTCAGAAACTTCATCTATCAGTAGAATGTTAGAATTAGAAGGATTTGAAAAAAAAGAGTTTACTGATGTTGCTGATGTATATGTAATTAATACTTGTTCTGTAACTGAAAATGCAGATAAGGAATGCAGGCAATTGGTTCGAAGAATTAATAGAAAAGCACCAGAAAGTTTGGTGGTTATTACAGGTTGTTATGCTCAGTTAAAACCACAAGAAATTGCAAATATTCCTGGAGTAAATTTAGTATTAGGAGCAGCCGAAAAATTCAATATTGCTTCACACTTAAAAGAACTTACAAAAAACGATAGTGGTAAAATTTGTAGTTGTGATATTGAAACAGTTACTGGATTTACTTCAACATTTTCAGTAAGTGATAGAACAAGAACTTTTTTAAAAGTACAAGATGGTTGTAATTACAATTGTAGTTTTTGCACCATACCTATGGCTCGTGGTAAAAGTAGAAGCGATACAATTGACAATGTAGTTGCAAATGCAAAATCGTTAGCATTACAAGGGGTAAAAGAAATTGTTTTAACTGGAGTAAATCTTGGCGATTTTGGTAGGGGTGCAGATGGTAATAAAATTCATCAGGAAAACTTTTTTGATTTAATAAAAGCTTTAGATGAAGTTGATGGTATTTCTAGATTTAGAATCTCATCAATTGAGCCAAATTTATTGACAAATGAAACAATTGAATTTGTTGCCAATAGTAAAAAGTTTATGCCACATTTTCATATCCCATTGCAAAGTGGCAGCAATACAATATTGGGTTTGATGAGAAGAAGATATTTGCGAGAATTATATATTGAAAAAATAAATTTAATTAAAACTTTAATGCCACATTGTGCAATTGGAGTTGATGTGATAGTTGGTTTTCCTGGAGAAACTGATGAATATTTTACTGAAACCTATATTTTTTTGCATGCCTTAAATATTACTTATTTACATGTTTTTACATACTCAGAAAGAGAAAATACCTTAGCAGTTGAAATGGGTAATGTTGTTCCTATTTCAGTTCGTACTGAACGAAATAAAATATTGCGAAACTTAAGTTATATGAAACAACAATATTTTAATCAACAATTCTCTAACCAAAATAGAAAAGTATTATTTGAGGATGCAAATAAAAAAGAAATGATGGAGGGTTATACAGATAATTATATTAGAATAACAACACCTTATAGAAAAGAGTGGGCTAATGAAATCATTGATTGGCAACTTTAATTTCTAACTTTTAGAATGCTATTTCCTACTGCACATTGTATGCATTTTTTTTCCTTACAATAATATTTACTTAATTGTAATAAAGCCTGTGAATCAAAAGCAGATTTTATAATAAAATTTTTCGATTTCCAAGAGTTTAATATACTGTTTTCTTCTGCCTTAATTTCTTGCAACCACTGAATGGCTTTGTTTTTTAGTTGTTCATCATTATTAAAAAGACCAATGGCAAAAACTATTGGAACAATAGTATTGATAATAATTAAATCAATCATCTTTTCACCCATTTTCTTTTCTTTAAAGCTACTTTTTTCATCAACTAAAGTATAATGATGATTCCAATATGTGCTACATGAAACTTGAAAAAATGCCTTCACTTCTTTTATAGTAATAGCTGTTTTTATTTGAGAAAAAAGATGATTTGAATTTGCAATTAGAGCTGCCAATTGTGCTAATCGAATTGTTGGAAAATTTAATGGTCTCATTCTAAGAAAATATACAGAACCTTCAATTGGGTTTAATTGATATTTCTTTTTTAAATATTCATATTCTTTTTTTAATTGAATTGAGTATGCTGATTCAAAATTTTCATTCAACAAATTTGCCTGACCAAATAAGAGTGCTTCTAATAAAACAAGTTGATTTTTATTTTTTGCTAAAATGTGTATAGGAATTGATTTTGCAATTAATTTAAAGAAATCAGCATTTACTTTAAGGCCAAAATTAAAAGCTAACTGTTGCCAAAATGTTTCTTCCCAATTATTTTTATTTGAAGTAAATGATTGAATAATTTCTTCAGATTTAGCCATAAGCCTTTCTGCTGCTAACCTTTCTTTCCAAGCCATCCAGCCTATATCTGCAAGTGAAGGTAAAAAAGACTGACATGGAATTTTATCTTCCTGAGTCATTAAAAAATTATACTTATCCAATAAAATTTTAGGAACAATATGTTGTAATTCTAAAGTAGGTATGTATTTTAACTCTGTAGCATCATTAATCCAAACTACATGAAGAACCACATTGTTATAGTTTTTATCGAGTGAATGTGCATGTTTTTTCCAATGCGATGTGTATGTGTGTAGTTCAATATTGCCAATTAATTTAACACCAGAAACTTTTATTGAAGCATTTAAAAAATCTGGACCTTGATTATGATTAAAAGAACCCAGCTTGAGAATGTCTAATGACTCTCCACTTGTTGTTTGTAAACCAACAATTTTAAAATATTGATGCTGCCAGATAAACTGAAGAAGTTTTTCAGTCATAAGCCTTTCGTTGAGATTTCAAATCTAAAAAATATTTTCAGGAATTCCTTTGTTAATAATATAATTGTTATAGCTGAATTCAATTTTACCTTTTTTATTTTGGAATTTCTTCTTTTCTTCTTTGCTTAAATCATCATCAATATCTAATGTAACACCTTTTGGCATTTTATAATCTTTAACATTAAAACTAAAAATCATTTTATTGGGCAATCCCAAGTTCTGAAATTGTGCATAAAACATCTCCATTTCAAAACTTCCATTTTCTCGTGTTGTTGTATAAGATTTTAAAATAAGTAATTCTGTTTCATCTATGTAAAGAGTAGAAATAATGATTTCACTATTTTCATTAAGTGGTAGAAGTTTTACTATTCTTGTGTTTGTACCATTTACTACAGTTGTTCCTGCGTCAATAATAGAAAGGTTTTTGGTGTTAAGAATAGAAAAAAAATTAACGTTAACACCGCCTTTGGGTAAAATTGAAATACCTTTTTCTCTGTAAATTTTTAGTTGATCTGGTTTTCTGAAATATATTTTTACTCTACCAATAGGAGCCTTAATAAATGCAACATTAGTTTTCATTTTTGCTTCTACACTGTAATCATTTACTTGATTCATTTTTAATTTTACTTTTTCAACTAAAACATTAACATCTTGTGCAATTATTAAAAATGTATTAGTAAAAAGGACGATACTTAAAATAATTTTCTTCATCATAATTTTTTATTAACTTAAAATATCTTTTTTCTTTAAAGCATAAATGGATAATGATATTAATGAAATAATATGAATAGATAATACCATTGCCGAATTCAATATTTTATCTGGTCTGTTTATTGAACCTGCAATTAAAACATTATTAGCATCTACTTTAACATCAAAAAATTCTTTCCATGCAACCATGTGTGTTGTAAATAAAAAAGGTTTTATTTTATTAAATAATGGAATACTCATTGTGCTGAATATGGTAAAAAAAATAATAATGCTAATGGTTGTAACTATTGGCCCAATTGAATTTTCTGAAAAAACAGAAAGAAAAAAAGCTAAGGCAGTTACAGAAAGCATAGCTAAGGCTGCAAATAAAAATGCACCTGCATAACGCCACATAATATCATTAGCAGCTATTTGAACTGCATAATTGTTTTTAATTAAAAATATATCATCAGTTCCAAAAATATAAATGCTAACAAATAATGCTAAAAATGCTAACCATACCAATAATAAAATGGTATACACAGAAGCTGCTAAAAATTTTGCTAAAACTACTTCTGTTCTAGAAACTGGTTTTGAAAGTAGCAGTCTTAATGTACCCATGTTAGCTTCTCCACTTATCATATCTGCAGCAATTAATGCAATTAACAAGGGTATATGAATTAATAAAAGTTGTAAGATGCAATAACATACAAAATAGCCATTGCAAAGGTTTCCATTAATTTGAAGTGTGTTGGAAAGATCACCTAAAACAAAAGATATATATTCTTTTCCATCAACTTTTAAACCTAATTGTATGATGCCAATTAAAGCTGTAATTGCAATAAATGCAATATAAGTTCTTGGACGTTTGAATATTTTGAATAACTCTATTTTAAACAGGTTGTACATATTGTTCTTTAGTTACTTTAATAAAATAATCTTCTAAACTATTTCTTTGATGAAAAGAAAAAATTGGGATATCATTTTCTGCTAAAAATTTATGAAACTTTGGAATTTGTTGATAGGGGAGTGAAAGAGAAATGGTATTGTTAATTTGTGAAAGGTTTACAGTATTCCATTTAGAAAAAATGAGCAAATCTCTAGCTTTTTCTACTTCTAAAGTTTCAAATTCTACAATTGTTTGTTCAGGATCAAGTAATTCATTTTTTGTACCTTCTACAATTTTATTTCCTTTATCAATTATCAAAATTTTTGTTGCAACTTGTTCAATTTCGTTTAGTAAATGAGATGAAATCAGAACAGTTTTTTTAAATTCACTACTTAATTGTTTAATTAAATTTCTTATATCTGCTATCCCTTGTGGGTCTAAGCCATTTGTTGGTTCATCAAGTATTACTAATTCAGGATTATGTACTAAAGCAATGGCAATGCCTAATCTTTGTTTCATGCCTTGTGAAAAAGTTTTAACCACATCATGGGCTCTATGTGCCAAACCAACTATTTCTAATTGATTCATTAATATTTGTTTTGAAACTTTACAACCACTGAGTTGTGCAAATATTTTTAAGTTTTGATAAGCAGTTAAAAATTTATAAACATCTGGTTTTTCAATTATAGCTCCAATATTTTTTAATATTTCTTTTTTATTTTGTTCTAAATCTTTACCAAAAATTCGAATACTTCCTGATGTTGGTTTTATGAGTGTTAACAACATTCTAATAGTGGTACTTTTACCTGCTCCATTTTGCCCTAAAAAACCATAAATATCTCCTTTCTTTACTGTAAAAGAAATATTGTTAACAGCATTAATTTTTGAGAATTGTTTACTAAGATTTTCTACTTTAATAATTTCATTTGATGGCATAACTTAAGTTTGCGTTGCAAATAAACAATCATTTAAAAAGATGTATTTGCTATTTTGCGAAAGTTTTATAAAATTTATGTTTTGAAAAATAAATCACCAGATCAAAAAATTGTAATTATTGATAACTACGATTCATTCACTTACAATTTAGTGCATTTGGTAGAAAAAATAATTGATGACAATGTTATAGTTTATTTAAATGATGAATTTGAGTTGAGTGAAATAGAATTATTCGATAAAATAATAATCTCACCCGGGCCTGGTTTACCAGAAAATGCTGGTAAAACTTTAGAATTAATCAAACATTTTTCATCAAGAAAAAGTATTTTAGGTGTTTGCTTAGGTCAACAAGTAATTGCTGTTGCTTTTGATGGGAAATTGAAAAATTTAGATGAAGTGTATCATGGCGTATCGCATCCTATTTATTTAAAAGAAATAAAACAGGAAAAACAAAACTATCTTTTTAAAAATTTACCAAATAAATTTAATGTTGGTCGCTATCATAGTTGGGTAATTGATCAAAACAATTTTCCTGTAGAATTTAATATTACAGCTGTTGATGAAAAAGGAGAAATTATGGCTATTGAACATCAAACATTAGATATACAAGCTGTTCAATTTCATCCAGAAAGTATTTTGACATCATTAGGTGAAAAAATTATGAAAAATTGGTTGAATGTATAATTTAAAACTGCAAATAGATTGGTAGAATTGGTTCTGCAGCTTTAAAACACCCATAAATTAAAATAAATATAAGAAAAATAAACAAATACCCCAGAACACCTTCTTGTTTTAATTTATTTATAAAATAGTTATTAAGTTTTGTTGGAAAAAAGTGAACACTAAAACCTAAAAGAATCATATAAACAACATTGTGATAATTGTTCCAGAAAATATGAATTTCATTTAAACCAAATTGTCTTTTCATTTGCACAAACATAGCTTTTGCAGTGTTTAAATTCTCAGATCTAAAAAATATCCAACTAATGCAAACAAATTGAAAAGTAATAAATGCAGCTAATGCAGTGTAGATTTTTGTTTTTCTAAAATTAAATAAAACATCTTTAGATTTTTCTGTCCATAATTTATGTATTGCTAAAGCAATACCATGCATTAAACCCCAAATAATATATGTGTAATTGGCACCATGCCATAAGCCACCAATAAACATAGTAATTATTAAGTTTAAATATTTTCTCAACCTTCCTTTTTTATTTCCACCTAATGGAATGTAGATATAATCTTTTAACCAACTTGATAAGGATATGTGCCATCTCTTCCAGAACTCAGTAATATCAGTACTTCTATATGGGAAATTAAAATTTGTAGGAATAGAAAAACCCATCCATTTTGATAAACCAATGGCAATATTAGTGTAGCCACAAAAATCACAATAAATTACTACTGCAAACCCATATGAAGCTACTAAACATTCTAAACCTGTATATCTCGATGGTTCATCAAAAACATAATTTACAAAATTTGCAGAGATATAATCTGATATGATAAGTTTATAAAAAAATCCTGTTATAATCAAATAAAATCCTTTGCTAAAATCTTCATCACTTACAAAATATTTTTTACTAATTTGTGGAAGAAAATCAGCTGCTCTTACAATTGGACCCATCACCAATTTTGGAAAGAAAGATAAGAACAATAAATAATCTGCAAATCTTCGGGCAGGTAAAATTTTTCTATGATACACATCTACCATATAACTTACACTTTCAAAAGTGTAAAAAGAAATACCCACCAAACTGGTGATTTTTAAAGGATCTGCTTGATGATTTGTGATTTCATTATAAGAATTTAAGAGAAAATTGAAATATTTAAAATAAATCAATAATCCTACATTAAAACTTAAACCAACCCATAGCAAGATTTTTTTGCTTCTTTTACTGGGAACTTCATAAATTAAATTTCCTATAAAAAAATCAACAATTGCAGATGCAACAACTAACAAAACATAAACCCCACTTGCTTTGTAAAAGAAGAATAAAGAAAAAAAACAAAATAGCCAAGTACGAACTTTGTAATTATTTCTGAATAAATAGTAGGTAAGAATAAACAGCGTAAAGAAATACAAAAAGAAACCATTATTAAATAGCAAAGGGTTCTTTTCGTCGTATACAAATTGATTAAAAAATGCTGTTATATCAAACACTAATTATTGCGTTAGTTTATTGTTCCAAATATAGTTTTGAAAACTATAAGCTCGTTGCATGTTTTAGATTAGTGAATAACTAGCAAATGAATGTTAGAAAAAACTATTTTAGATTCAATTTTATTTGTAGTTCATCGAATTGTTTAGTGTCAATTTCACTTGGTGCATCTATCATAACATCTCTGCCACTATTATTTTTAGGAAATGCAATAAAATCTCTAATAGTTTCACTTCCACCTAAAATTGAACACAATCTATCAAAACCAAATGCTATACCACCATGTGGGGGAGCACCATATTCAAAAGCACCTAATAAAAAACCAAATTTATATTGTTGTTCTGCTTCATCCATTCCTAGGGCAGCAAACATTTTTTGTTGCAATTCTTTCTGATAAATTCTAATAGAGCCACCACCAATTTCATTTCCATTCATTACCATATCGTAAGCATTGGCTTTTATATTGGCATAAGGATGTTTTAAATATTCTGCTGCATTTTCAATAACAGGATTATTGTTAATCATGATATCAATATCTGAAGGTTTTGGAGAAGTAAATGGATGATGACGAGCAACCCAACGATTATCTTCTTCTGCATATTCAAATAATGGGAAATCCAATACCCATAATAGTTTGAACTCATCATCTTTTCTAAAACCTAAACGTTTGCCCATTTCTAAACGTAATTCACTGGCTGCTTTTCGAGTTCTTTCTTCTGCACCTGCAACTAAAATAATTAAATCGCCAGATTGAGCTTTACAAGTTTCTGCAATCGCTTTTAATTGTTCTTCTGTATAAAATTTATCAATGGTGCTTTTAAAAGTTCCATCTGCATTACACTTGATAAATGCCAAACCTTTCATGCCAATTTGTGGACGTTTAGCCCATTCAACCAATTCATCAGTTTGTTTTCTTGAATATTCACTACAACCAGGAACAGCAATGGCCAAAATAGTTTCAGCATCATTAAACACTGCAAAATCACTTGCAATTAAATTAGAAATATTTTCTTTATTTGGAAAAGTGTGAGATAGAAATTTAAGATTTGTAAGCTTCAAGCCAAATCGAATATCTGGTTTATCATTTCCAAAATTCCACATAGCTTCTTCCCATGTAATTCTCTCTACAGTTTCTGTATAATCAATGTTCTTAACTTCTTTAAAAACATTTTTAATTAAGCCTTCGAACATTTGTAAAATATCTTCTTGTTCTACAAAACACATTTCACAATCTATTTGTGTAAACTCTGGTTGTCTATCTGCTCTTAAATCTTCATCTCTAAAACATTTTACAATCTGAAAATATCTATCGTAACCACTAACCATCAACAATTGTTTAAAGGTTTGTGGACTTTGGGGTAATGCATAAAACTGACCGGGATTCATTCTGCTGGGTACAACAAAATCTCTTGCACCTTCTGGCGTAGATTTAATTAAGAATGGTGTTTCAATGTCCATGAAACCCTTATCGTGTAAGTAATTTCTTACACTTCTGCTTACAGTATATCTTAATTCTAAATTCTTTTTTAAAGCATTTCTTCTTAAATCTAAAAAACGATATTTCATTCTAATATCATCACCACCATCTGTATCATCTTGAATGGTAAATGGTGGAACTGCAGATTTATTAAGTATTTGAAATGATTGAATATTGATTTCAATTTCACCAGTTGCAATATTATTGTTCTTGTTACTACGTTCAGCAACGATGCCTTTAACTTGCAATACAAACTCTCTACCTAAAGGATTTGTTTCTAATTGAGTATTTAAATCTTCACCAAAAAGCAATTGAGTAATACCATAGCGATCTCTTAAATCAACAAAAGTAATGCTGCCAAATTTTCGAAGAGTTTGTACCCAACCTGCTAATGTTACTTCTTGGTTGATTTGTTCAATT
>JAYVBS010000057.1:0-9627 GCA_043750315.1 Chitinophagaceae bacterium | reverse complement strand
ATTGATCTCTCACTTTCTGCAGCTGTTACATTATTTTTAGATCGAACAGTAAACCAATAACTAGTTGCAGGGGTTAAACCACTTGATGTATATGTTGTTCCTATAATATTTGTGGCAATAGCATCGAAATATCCAGTTGTTGTATTTAATCGATAAACATCATAATGAGTTGCATTAACAACATTCGACCAATTTAAAATTACTTCACCAGGATTACAACTAGTATTTACTCCATAAAATCCAGTTGGTGTTACTAAAATTTTAAACACATTATCACTTACATCATTTAAATCAATTGTACTAACTCTGATTTTTGCAGTTGATGTATTTAAACCAGAAGGAATGGTCCATGCCAATCTAGAAGTATTGGTTCCAACTACACCAATTGAATTCCAACTAGAACCATTATCAATGGAATATTCAACTGTTTGTGCAGAAGTAACTCCTGCAGAATTCCAAGTAATGGTTTCTGAAGTTCCAGGATTTAGAGTTTCACTTCCATTAGGATAAGTTACTTCTATAAAAGGCATATCAACAATCCATGTTAAAGCATAAGTTTGAGAGCCACCAATTGCTACAGCTAATCCATTTACATTTATTGTATAACTACCAGCTATTGGATTATCAATCTCAACTTGTTCAATATTACTCACTATATCAACACCCTTTGTTGAAGAATTGCTTGGATTATTTTTATCTAAAATCCATGGCAAATGTGTGGTTACTCCATTAACTACAGTTAAATCTAAATTATTTACTAAAGCAGGGTTTGCATTTGTACTTCCTGCAGGATCATTCCATGTAATCATTACCCTTAATTTAGCAGCATTTGCTGGCACTGTAATATTTGTTGTATTGGTTACACCCGTTGCTACACTATTCAAAATGTAACGATTTGTTTCTAAAATTTTTGCAGATTCTAAACTATTAATTCTACCATAACCAAACTTGTAATCGGGGCCAACATTTCCCAAATCGAAAGCAGCGTTCATGATAATATTTTTTATTAAAGTTGATGGAGGAATGGCATTCGCATTTAATTGCTTATAACGTTGAAATAATAAAGCTGCTGTGCCTGCAATTCCAGGGGCTGCCATTGAGGTTCCTGATATTGTACCATAATTATTTAATGGCAAATAAGTAGAAAAAACACTAGAACCAAATGAAGAAATTTCAGGCTTCACTCTACCATCTTGAACAGGACCAAAACTACTGCTACCAGAAATACTTTCAGTAGTTGATATATTAGCAACTAATAAGCTATTTTTTGCAGGCTTTCCACTTCCTGTAATGGTTCCCCAACCACCAGTACAACTAGATTGAGAATTTCCAGATGAATGAACATGCAAATGATTAATATTAGTATTTAAAGTAATATCAGAGGTTCTACTTCTACTAGAATAAGCAACACTTGCTCCTGTTAATCCACAAGTAGCAGATCCTCCATAGGAATGATTACTTACTAGTAAATTGTATAATGGAATTGCAGCATCCATTTCAATCTGAACATCTCCATTAAAATCATAGCTATATAGTTTAGCATTTGGTGCCATACCTCTTGCCTTAGGATCAATTAACCCCCTGCCAGTCATAATTCCAGCAACGTGAGTTGAATGATCACTAGCAGAAGTGGTTTCAACCATTGTTAACCTTCCTGCTGGTGAAAAATCTAAATGTGGACTAACTTCTCCACCATCCCATTCACCAATATTTATACCATCACCCTTAAGATTTCTAACTCCATCATTCAAAATATTTGCTCTGTGTAAGGTTCTACCCAAAGTATTTTCTAATTTATCTTCGGGTTCAATTGGTTCAACCCATTGAACAAAAGGCATTTCTATGAGATGAATAATTTCATTCTTTAGCACTCTTAATTTAACAGTTCTAAATTTTGGTGCAATATTTAATATTGAAGATTGAATATTTTGAAAAGCAACTTCCAGTTTATTCTGAGCGATGTTATCGTAATAAATAACATTTACATCTACAAAACCCAATTGCTTAATGGCATAATCAGGAATTTGATAATTCATTAAAGCAGGAACTGTTTTCTGTTCTTTTGTCATTTGAAAAACACTTCTTACATCGTTTTGAGCTAAAAGATTAATGTCGAATGTTTTTTCAATAGAAGCTGTATAACTTAAATAGGGAATATATTCTATTAAATTAACTCCACTACTTTTTAATTTAGCTTTAGTTACTTCAGTTGGAAGCTGATTAAATTGAAGTACTACATAATAATGATTCTCGAAACTGCTATTTTTAAAAATTACATTGTCTTTAGTTAAACTAATGCAATTTTTTTCTGGAAGAAAATTTCCAGAAGCAAAAAGCACATTAAAATCAACTGATACTTGAGAAAAACTAGGAGTTACAAATGTTATTATAAAAGATAGCTTTAAGGTAAGAGTAGTTAATCTTTTCAATTGAAATGCATTAATTATAAAAAATATAGGGTGCAAAATACTCAATTAATGATGAAATAGAACTTGCTAACTATTTTTTTTATAATATTTCAATTATACCTATTTTTTGAAGATGCAAACTATATAAAATGTGACTCCAGAAGGATTCGAACCCTCATCATCAGAGCCGAAATCTGATATTCTAATCCATTAAACTATGGAGTCAAAAATATAAAGATTCAAAAATAAGATTTAAACTAACAAAAAAACTTACTTCATTATTATTCTTCTAAATATATAATAGTTGCCATTCACAAAAAGGTAATACATAAAATAACAAATTCGCTTTGTATTCATTTTTTTTTCTATGAAATTTTGTAACCCCAAAAGCTTTAGAAATTTGAATCGAAATTCATTTAAAATTTTTGAGTTTAATATTAGGTTGATTAAAGAAAATTAATTTTTAGCATAATTATTTATTCCTAAAATATTCTATTACATTAAACAAGAAATACAATAGATTTCTTTTTTATTTATTTTCTCAGATATAAAAATATAATTGAGATTACAATTATTATCATAATCCACTTATTTTTATAACCCAAAAATTACTTATTTACCAAAACTAAAAAAATGAAGAAGTTTATTTTCTTATCTCTTTTACTAAGTATATCTTTTTTAAATGCTCAGGATTTAAAATATTATTTACCAGATAGTATAAATTATAACCCATCAATTCCAAAACCAAAAGATATTATTTATCACGAAGTTGGTGAATGGCATATTACACATGATAGATTGGTGAATTACATGAAAGCCATTGCTACAGCAGCTCCTGACAGAGTAAAAATTGAAACCATAGGTTTAACTTACGAAAATAGACCACAAGTATTACTCATTTTTACTTCTAAAAAAAATCATGAACGACTTGAAGAAATTAGAAAAGAACATGTAAAACTTACCAGCTCAAATCAATCAAATTCTACAAACATCAATAATATGCCTGTAGTAATTTGGATAGGACATTCGATACATGGCAATGAATCGAGTGGTGCAAATGCAAGTATGTTAAGTGCATATTATTTAGCAGCAGCACAAGGAAAACAAATTGATGAATTATTAGAAAATGTAGTTATTTTATTTGACCCATCTTTTAATCCTGATGGATTACAAAGATTTTCTACTTGGGCTAATCAACATAAAAGTAAAAATTTAGTAACAGATGCAAATTCAAGAGAGTTTAATGAAGTTTGGCCTGGTGGTCGTTTTAATCATTATTGGTTCGATTTAAATAGAGATTGGTTACCTGCTGTACATATAGAAAGTAAGAATCGTTTGAAATGGTTTCATCTTTGGAAGCCCAATATTTTAACTGATCATCACGAAATGGGAAGCAATGCATCCTTCTTTTTTCAACCAGGTGTGCCATCGAGAGTAAACCCATTAACGCCAGAAATAAATCAGGAATTAACAGGCAAAATTGGAAAATTTCATGCTCAATTTTTAGATCGTATTGGTTCTCTTTATTATACAAAAGAAGGGTATGATGATTTTTATTATGGCAAAGGATCAACATATCCTGATGTGCAAGGCTGTATTGGAATTTTATTTGAACAAGCCAGTTCCAGAGGCCATGCACAACAAACTAATAATGGAATTATTACTTTTCCATTTACAATTAAAAATCAATTTACAGCAACTTTATCTACACTCGAAGCAGCTAAATCGTTAAGAAAAGAATTATTAGAATATCAAAGTGCATTTTTTAAACAATCAACAAGTCGTGCAGCTAATCATTCAATAAAAAGTTATGTTTTTGGTGATAAAAATGACATAGCAAAAACCCATCTTTTTGCCGAAATGTTATTACGTCATAAAATAGAAATAAATAATTTATCTGATGATTGGACTGATAAAGAATTTGAAAAAGGTTCTGCATTTATTGTTTCACTTAATCAACCTCAACATAGTTTAATTCGTGCAATTTTTGAAAAGACAGTAAATTATAAAGACAGTATTTTTTACGATATAACTGCATGGACTATGCCTTTGGCTTTTGATATTCCTTACAAAGAATTATTAGCTGAAAATAATTCTGGGCAGAAAGTAGAAAAATTGAATGCTTATACTGGAGAAGTTATTGGAAAAAAATCTTCGTATGCATATTTATTTGAATGGAATGATTTAAACGCACCTGCGGCTTTAAACGAACTATTAGAAAATGAATTAATTTTAAAAGTTGCAACTAACTCATTTGAAATTTCAACAAATATTAGTTTCAAAAAATTTAATGTAGGTACAATTTTAATACCTGTACAGCTGCAGAAAATTGATTCTGAAAATTTATTAATAAAAATTAATTCTATTGCAGAAAAATATAAACTAATGCTCTATGCAATACAAACTGGCAATGTAATTAATGGTAGCGATTTAGGAAGTAATGAATTTACAAACATTACAAAACCAACAGTAGCAATGATAGTTGGGCAAGGTGTAAATGCAACTGATGCAGGTGAAATTTGGCATCTTCTAGATCAAAAAATGAACATGCAAGTTTCACAATTAGAAATTTCAATGTTTAATAGAATAAATCTAACAAAATACAATACTCTAATAATGGTTGGTGGTTCTTACACAGAATTGAATAAAGAAAAATTAAAATCATGGGTTCAATCTGGTGGTACATTAATTTTAACTGAAGAAGCAGTGAGTTGGTCGGCTCAAAATGGAATTAGTGATGTTAAATTTAAAAAAATACAGTCGCCAATTGATAGTACTAAAAGAATTCCTTATACAAATCGTGAACAAATTGAAGGAGCACAACAATTAAGTGGTGCCATTTTTAGTGCTGATATTGATTTAACCCATCCATTGGCTTATGGTTATCAAAATAATACTGTAAGTATGTTTAAGGGCAATAAAGTATTTATGGAGAAAAGTAAAAACCCTTATGCCAATCCTTTTTACTATGGAAGCAAACCCTTACAAAGTGGTTGGATTAGTAAAGAAAACGGAGAAGCTATAAAAAATTCTGCATCAGTGATAGTAAATACAATTGGTACTGGTAGAGTTATAAATATTGCTGACAATCCTAATTTTAGAGGCTTTTGGCTTGGTGGTACAAAATTATTTATGAATGCTATTTTTTTTGGAAGAATTATTGATGCTGCAAGTGGTAGAACTGATGATTAAAAAAAGAAATATTTATACTTAATCTAAAAATGATTTCAGAAGAATTCGAAACATAGTCATCAAAGCCGTAATGTAATATTCTAATCCATTGAACTAGGGAATCAAAAAAAATAAGTGCCAAAAAAAGAGTTAACAAGAAAAAACTAAAGTTTACATTATTGTTCTGCTAAACTCCATGCAGTTGACCTTCCTAAAAAAGAAAGACCACAAATATTACCTCGTAACTTTAAACTCTTTTCATACAATTTAATTTTACCGCAATAATTTTTACCATTGTTTGGGTCGTAAATTGTTCCATTTATATATTCACCAATGTTGGTACTTTTTTCAAATGATTGCAGAATAAGAAGCCCATTTAATGGTTGATCTCTTTGATTTTCAGTTTGATTATTTATATCTTTTCTTGGTTCTCCATTTTTTTCATTAGGTCTCTTCAACCAAATTATTTTTCCATAATATTTACCATCAATAGCTTTATAAATTTGAATTTTTGAACTTTTTTCTTGATTATACCAATTTTGCTCAATAGGATCCTTTTGTGCAAAAGATGAAAAAGAAAAAAAAGTTAAAAGAATAGTTAGCAATTTTGATTTCATAAAGATTAAAAATCAAATATAATTCAAAACACAAAAATTTATATTGAAATTTGATTAAATTAAATTCCTAATATTTTTTCTATTTTATCACAAACAATTTTATGATCGAACAAACAGAACTTGTAATTAAAGAATGGATTTATTTACCAATTTCTAATGAAATAAATGAGCCTGAAAAAATCACTTCTAATCTTTCTTTAGACATTATGAAAAAAAGTACTTTAACTAAAAAAGGTATTGCTTGTAAATTCACTAGCAAATTTGTGCTAGGTAAAGATCCAATTCTTATGTATGTAGCTGAAGATTCTTATGTTATAGACATTGCAGATGTTGTAGATAAAAATGAAATTATAAGAATGATTAGAAATTCTTATTCAAAATATAAAGAAAAATTTGAATTTCGAAAATTGGGAACCATTCTTCAAAATCATCAACTTAATCCTTTAGATGAATTTAACATTAATATAGATGCTATTGTTCCACTTTTAAATTGGTAAAAAAATAAAAATGATACTCATCAGTTATTTGAATATTGTGATTAGAATCATATTAAACAGATAGCTGATTTATTACTTTTATCCCTAAATATTTTTATATGATGACTTATATTAAAACTTCTGCAATTATAATATCATTTACTTTGATGGTAGCTTGTAATTCAACTGAATCCAAAAATTCAAGTTCAACTTCTGAAACAACAACATTAACTGGCCAATCGGGAGTAAAAGATGATTTGTCTGCAAAAAATGTAGTTCAGGTTGCAATTGGCAGTAAAGACCATACAACTCTTGTAGTAGCAGTAAAAGCTGCTGAATTAGTTGATGCTTTAAGCAATGCAGGTCCTTTTACTGTTTTTGCACCTACAAATGCAGCATTTGACAAATTACCTGCAGGAACGGTTGATGGTTTATTAAAACCTGAAAAGAAAGATGATTTAGAAAATATTCTAGGTTATCATACTTATGTGGGCTCTTTAAAAACTGACTATATGAATGATGGTCAAGAGTATGAAATGGTTTATGGTGGAAGTGTAAAAATTACAAAGAAAGATAATAAGACTTATGTTAATGGCTCTGAAATTTTGGCATCAATTCCAACTTCAAATGGAATAATTCATGTAATTGGTGATGTATTAATGCCAACAAAAAAATAATGAAGAACTACTATAACAGCTGATGAATTATTTTTAATTGATCAGCTGTACATTTTTCTTGTAGTATAGGGAATAGTATTCTTTCTTCTTTTCTAATATGTACTTCTAATAAAGTTCCTATTTCATCCATAGTGTTTTCAATATCAACAGCATGTTCAAGTTCACAAAATAATGCATGCAGTTTTTTGTGCTCCTGAATTATTTCTTCACATAATGTTTTAATAGCTGATGAAATGTTCTGTACAACTTCTAGAATTTTTTCTTCGGTAGTAAAATGATTTTTAATATGAGTATTGTAATGATTTAATGCATATTCTTTTTTATCCTTTGCAGTGTTTGGTAACTCTTTATAAATTGGAGCTCCTTTTTTTAGCAATTGTGCAAGAATTAAAGTGGAGTGATGATCTCTTGATAAAGGTGCTAAAGTCTCTATTCGTTTCATTTTTAAAGGTCCTTTGATTTAAATCTTTTAAGTGATAACCATGTTGGAATAATTGCCCAAGCCATTAATGTTATGAAGGATGTTGCCATTCCTAAAGTAGTTCCAAAAAAGTTTTTAAAAATTGCCCCTGTATACCCCATTAAAGCAGAAATTTCTAGTTTTAGCAGAATTAATATTCTACTAAGATCAATAGGATTTAAAACTGCAATCCCAACCATTACTTTTTCAAGAGGATAATCTGCAAATTGAAAAAGCACAAATAATACCAACCCATCGAATATAATTGAAAAATACAACCACAATAATATTACAGCACCAATTCCTTTTGCTTTATCTCTTGCAATTACTGCAACAAGTAGTGCTAAGGCAACAAAAATTACAGATAATAAAATACCTGTAAACAACATCATTACTCCAATAGCACTTATTTCAAACAAAATTATCGGCAAGCCAACACCTATTATAAAAGCTAAACTTACAACAGTTGCCAGACCTATAAAAATGCTCATCCAAATTGTTTTTCTTTGTAAAGGCTGACTGACTAATAATTCCAAAAATTCAGAACTATTATAAACATAAATTGTAGAAAATAATAAACTTACTAATGGAATTATGATGAGTATAATATTTAATAAACTCAATAAACCTTTTGCACTATTATCCTCAAGGTTGAATATACTTAGTGAAATAATGAATAACATTAAAGTGTAAGCTATCATTACTTTGTTTCTCAGCAAATCAATAATTACATATTTTACTATTTTTTTCATTTTCTAATTATTGATTATGCATAATACTTGCAATTGCTTTTGATAGTTTTTGTTCACCTGTATCTAATTTCAATTGCTCTATTTTTTTATGAAAGTATAATTGCCCATCTTGCATAAAAATTACTTCAGAAACTAAATCATCAAGTTCACTTAAAATATGAGAAGTAATTAATATAAGTTTGCCTTTTTCTTTTTCCTTAATAATCTTGATTTTTAAAATTTCTGATGCAATGGGGTCTAAACCAGCTGTTGGCTCATCAAGTATTAAAACATCAGGATTAAATAAAAAGGCCAATGATGCACTAACTTTTTGAATAGTACCACCTGATAAAGTATTCATTCTTTTATTTAAAATATCTTTAAGCAAAAAAGCATCAATTAACTCTTCATCTAAAATGGTTTTAGTATTTTTTCTAATATCCTTCATCATATTAATAATTTGACCAATAGTCATATTACTTGGATATTTACCTATTTGTGGCATATAACCAATTTGAGATCTATATTCCCAATTGTGTGCAATGTTTTTGCCATTAAAAGTGATGAAGCCAGTATTGCAAACCACCATTCCTAAAATAGATTTTATTAAAGTGGTTTTGCCACATCCATTTGGTCCAATTAAAGCAATACATTCACCTTTTGTACAGTTTACTGAAACATTTTTTAACACTTGAAGTTTGCCAAAAAATTTATTAATATTATTTGCTTTAATCATAATTTTATAGGTTTCATTAAAGGAAAATTATCAACGAGATTTTCTGGAGTTAATGAAGGAATAATTTTTTCAGTCTTATCCAATATTGAAGTAATTAAACTTCTAAATAAAATCATTGCTGGAGGGTTGTTTTCAATAATCATGGCATACATACTTATTGGTCTGTAAGGTATGTCTCCAATTTTATCTTTATTCATATCGTAACCTTCGTATTTATCCCAATAATTGTTTTTAAAATAATTCAATACTAAACTACCATTAGTGGCTACATCAAAACTATTATTTTCAAAATTATTTTTTGTAACATTCACTTCCATACAACTTGCCTGAATTTTCATGGCCCAACCATTG